>JAGGXD010000180.1 GCA_021163295.1 Bacteroidales bacterium | reverse complement strand
ATATAAGGTCAAGCAAATTTTGAATTTAAGAACCAAATGTTAAATTAAAAATTACAAATACTCTTTTTTCCCTTTTCTTCTTTTTTTATTTTACATTCTACATTCTATATTTTACATTTTTTCTTCTTCTTTTCTTTCTTCACATTTCTCTTCTTTTCTTCTTTGCGTCTTTGCGAGTCATTCTTCCCGTATTGCCTTAACACCTGGCAATTCCTTCCCTTCAATATACTCAAGCATTGCGCCACCACCTGTTGAAACGTAGCTTACTTTATCCTTCAGGTTATATTTATTTATTGCAGCAACCGAGTCGCCTCCGCCAATCAGACTATATGCTCCTTTTTCTGTTGTTTCGGCAATTACTCTGGCAATAGTTTCCGTACCTTTCTGGAAACTTGACATTTCAAACACTCCCATAGGTCCGTTCCACAGAATGGTTTTAGAGTGTTTAATTATTTCCGAAAAACCTTCGATTGTTTTTTGTCCGATATCCAGTCCCATCCATCCGTCAGGGACTTCATCGACAGGAGTTTCATCTGTTTTTGCATCATTTTCAAATTTATCGGCAATCACATTATCCACCGGCAGGTAAAGCTTTACATTTTTTGCTTCAGCTTTTTTTATTAAATCGTTTGCCATATCAAGCTTGTCTTCTTCAACAAGAGAGGTTCCGATCTTACCACCTCTTGCTTTTATAAAAGTATATGTCATTCCTCCACCAATTATCAGATTATCAACTTTATCAAGCAGGTTTTCAATAACCTCTATCTTATCAGACACTTTAGCACCGCCCATAATTGCAGTAAAGGGTTTTTCGGGCTGGTGCAGTACCTTATCCATACTTTGTAATTCGTTACCGATAAGGTATCCGAACATTTTTTCTTCGGGGAAGAATTTTGCAATTATAGTGGTTGAAGCATGTGCCCTGTGAGCGGTGCCAAAAGCATCATTTACATATACATCTGCAAGAGCTGCCAGTTTTTTGGCAAATGATTCTTCACCGTTTTTTTCTTCTTTATGGAATCTCAGGTTTTCCAGCAGAAGAACATCTCCGGGTTTAAGTTCATTTACGATTCCGGATGTTTTTTCACCTACGCAATCCTGTGCAAATTTCACCTCTTTTTCGAGTAATTCAGAAAGGCGTGGTACAATATTTTTAAGAGAAAATTTCTCTTCATATTCACCTTTCGGACGACCAAGATGCGACATTAAGATAGTGGAACCACCTGAAGAGAGAATCTTTTTTATAGTAGGTAGCGCTGCTTTTATGCGTGTATCATCAGCAACCTCAAGCTTTTCATTAATTGGTACATTAAAATCGACCCTGATAATTGCCTTTTTTCCTGTAAAATCGTAATTGTCAATAGTTTTCATAATAAAATTAAAAATTTAAAATTATAAATTAAAAATTTAAAAGTTCAAGGTTTCATGATAGTAACCAGTAACCGGCATCCAGCATCACTTCTTTCTGCAAAATTAATCATAAATAAGGAATGTCCATGCCAACTGTCATAAATTATAATGATTTCGTTACCTTTGTTTGCTTAATAAAAGAACAGATTCTACATGCTTTTTAAGGATATAATTGGACAGGAGGAGATTAAGAAGAAGCTTATAAAAACGGTTGAAGAAAACAGGGTAAGTCATGCCCAGTTGTTTTCCGGACCTGAAGGGGCAGGTAGTTTACCATTAGCCATAGCTTATGCTCAATATATATCATGTGAAAACAGAAGCGGGAATGATTCATGTGGAACATGCCATTCATGTTTTAAGTATTCCAAACTAATACATCCTGATCTGCATTTTATTTTACCTGTTGCTTCTACCCCTAAAGTTAAGGAACCGTTAACTGATAAATTCCTGGAAGAGTGGAGAGTTTCATTCATTGAAAATCCATACCTGAATCCTGCGGAATGGTACAAAGCGATTGGACTGGAAAACAAACAAGGGTTTATTAATGTGGCAGAGAGTAATGAAATTATTCGAAAACTTAGTTTGAAAAGCTATGAGTCGGAGTATAAAGTGGTAATAATCTGGTTACCTGAAAAAATGAATAAGTCAGCCGCGAATAAACTTCTGAAAATTATTGAGGAACCTCCTTCAAAAACACTATTTCTGATGGTTACTGAGAATTCAACCAATATTTTACCTACAATCTATTCAAGGGTTCAGGTGATAAGGATCCCTAAACTGGAAGAGGCGGAGATACTTTTGGCTCTTCAGCAAGGGTTTGATCTTGAGGAGGATAATATAAAAAATGCTGCCTATTTGGCTGATGGTAATTATCTAAAGGCTTTAAATGTTTTAGAAAGGGCGGAAGAAAACCAACTTCATTTCGAAAAATTCAGGGCACTTATGAGATTATGCTGGACTAATGAAATTACGGGGATACTTAATTGGGTTGGAGAGATAGCCAGGACGGGCCGGGAATCACAAAAACAATTTCTGGACTATGGACTAAGAATAATACGCGAGAACTTTTTTATAAACATAAATCAGGGAATTTCTGATGAAATAAACAGAATGACCCAATATGAATCAGACTTTTCTGTCAATTTCTCAAAGTTTATTAATAAAGATAATGTGTTTGGAATAACCAATGAATTTAATCAGGCCAGCTTGCATATAGGAGCGAATGCTAATGGGAAAATTGTATTTCTGGATATGGTAAATAAGCTTGCAAAATTGATAAAAAAGTAATTTTCATTAAATTTGTCAGGGGAAGAGCAGAGAGCAAAGAGCAAAGGGGCAGAGCGAAAGTGCACTTAAATTTTTTCGAAAATGAGAGACAACGAACAGAAGAATATAGACTACGGGTTGGATACTAATCAGAATTACCAACAAATAACAGGGTCATGCCATAAACTTGATTCTTATAACTGGCTGGAGGATATTCCTGAAGGTGCAAAAAACAAACACATTATTGAGGTCAGGTTCAAAAATACACGAAAAGATTTTTTCAGAAATGTAAATGAGTTAAGATTAAAAACCGGGGATATTGTTGCGGTTGAGGCTTCCCCGGGGCATGATATTGGGATTGTTGCACTTACCGGGGAGTTAGCCTATTATCAAATGATGAAAAATAATGGGACAAAAGAGGCTGAGGAATTAAAAAAGGTTTATCGAAAGGCTAAACCGGCTGATCTTGAAAAATGGGATGAAGCGGTTTCTCTTGAAAAATCAACTATGTTACAATCAAGAAAGCTTGCCGAAAACCTGAAACTGGAAATGAAAATTGGGGATGTTGAATACCAGGGTGATAATACAAAAGCGATATTTTACTACATAGCTGACGGGAGGGTTGATTTCAGGGAATTAATTAAAATTCTTGCTGATAAGTTTAAAGTAAGAATAGAAATGCGGCAGATTGGAGCCAGGCAGGAAACGGGACGAATAGGGGGGACAGGTCCTTGTGGACGTGAATTATGCTGTTCATCATGGATGTCAAATTTTATTTCAGTGACAACAAATTCCGCCAGGCACCAGGAATTGTCTCTTAATCCCCAAAAACTTGCCGGACAGTGCGGAAAGCTAAAATGTTGTCTTAACTTTGAGTTGGATTCTTACCTGGATGCAAAGAAAGATTTTCCTGACACTTCTATTCCTCTTGAAACAGAGGAAGGGACTGCTTACCACCAGAAAACAGATATCTATAAACGTTTAATGTGGTATTCCTTTGATAAAGAGAAAGCAGTTAAACTTTCAGTGATCTCTGTAGATAGAGTAATTGAAATTCAGGAAATGAATAAAAAGGGGCAAAAAATTCAATTTCTGGAAGATAAAACCAAGCTTCCGGATACTTTCGCAGAGTTTAAAAGTAATGATGAGGAAGAAAGTCTTGATCGTTTCAGTAATTATTCAAAATCGGGAAGGAAAAGGTCAAAAAGAAAAAAGAAAAGACGGAGACCGGAGAATGAAAAGTAAACAGATTTATCTGATAATATTTCTTGCGTTATTAACTTTTGTTTCCTGCGACCCAAACAGGGTATATGAGGATTTTGCTGAAATTCCTTTACATGTTTGGGATGTTAATAATAAGCCCGTGTTCAGGACTTATATATCTGATACTGTCGCATCTCATAATATTTACATAAATATACGTAACGGATCGGGGTATTCATATCGTAATTTATATATTTTCTTAACCACTACTTCACCAACAGGTCAATGGACATGCGATACAATTGATTGTACTCTGGCTGACAAAAGAGGTAAATGGTATGGAAGTGGCTGGGGAGATATTCATGAATTGCGGTTGCCATATAAACAAAACATAAGATTTCCCGTTTCGGGGTACTACTCATTTGAGTTTGAGCAGGCAATGCGAACGGAACATTTAAAAGATGTTTATGATATTGGCCTAAGGATTGAAAAAGTACAAACTTCTGAGACTGAAAGATAGTGGGGAAAGACAAAATAAAGAAATGGGCTGAAATCAGGAAATTTGATCATGTTATTCAGCCGGTGATTGAGGATGTTTTTGAAAAAGATCATTTATTGAAAGGTAAATGGGCTGAATTTTTTTTTAAAAACAGGTACCCTATTGTGCTTGAACTGGGTTGTGGGAAAGGAGAGTATACCATTAACCTGGCAAAAAAATATAGCAATAAGAATTTTATCGGTATTGATATTAAGGGAGCCCGGATTTGGAAAGGAGCCAGGGAAGTTGAAGAAATGGGATTAAAAAATGTTTGTTTTATCCGCACACGCATTGAGCTTATAAGTTCCTTTTTTTCTAAAGATGAAATAAGCGGGATATGGATTACATTCCCTGATCCACAGTCGAAAAGGAAAAGAGAAAAAAAACGCCTTACAAATCCATGGTTTCTTAATTTATATAAGGATTTCTTAATTTCTGAAGGAATAATTCATCTGAAAACAGACAATTTTTCCTTGTATAAATACACACTGGATATTGTCAGACAAAATAACCTGGAATTGTTGTATTCAACCAATGATCTTTATAATACCGAAGTAACAGACGAGGACCTTTTTATTAAAACTTTTTATGAACAACAATTTATTGAAGAAGGCAAAAAGATTACATGTCTGAGTTTCCGGTTTACTGATAGTGAACCAATCAAATATTCAGGGGATGATTGAGAAAGACGGGTTTTTTGAAAGGGTTTACGAGGTTACAAAGAAAATCCCGTATGGAAGAGTATCAACTTATGGTGCTATTGCAAAGTACCTGGGAACCGGAGGCTCAGCACGTGTTGTAGGGTGGGCGCTAAACAGCTCCAGTGGACTTGGTGTCTTTATTCCTGCACACCGGGTTGTGAACAGGAATGGGATCCTTTCGGGTAAAAAACATTTTGGCGGTTCCCTTATTATGAAACAATTACTTGAAAATGAAGGAATAAGAATTAAAGATGATAAAGTGGTTGATTTTAAAAAACTTTTCTGGAATCCGCGTTTGGAATTATAATGTAATTTCCCGGATTCCGGGAATTAATTATTACTTTTGCGCCTCTTAGGTAGTTGAGTAGGTTGAGTGAGTTGAGTAGGGAAGAGGGGAGAAAATTAGAAATTAGAAATTAAAAAGTGAAGAGGATGAAATGAGGTGAAGAAAGAATAGTTACAATATATTTAAATATAGTTTAAAGTTATTTTATTATGAGTTATAGAGAAGAAAACATTTTTACTGCTTTGAAACATGTTATTCACCCTGAAAAAGGGAAAGATATCGTGAGTTTAAAAATGGTAGAGGATCTGGAGGTTAAAGGCAAAAAGATCAGCTTTACTCTTCATTTTGACAATCCAAATGACCCTTTTGTGTCTGCTATACGTAAGGCATGCGTAAGCGCTATTCAAAAATATGTGGATAAGAAAGCTGAAATAAAAGAAAATATAAGTATTAAATCGGATGAGGTTATGAAAAAAGATGAAAAAAAAGTACTGCCAAGTGTTAAAAATATAATTGCTATTGCATCGGGAAAAGGTGGAGTTGGAAAATCAACTGTAGCTACAAATCTTGCTATTGCCCTTTCCAAATCGGGAGCAGCGGTGGGTTTGATCGATGCTGATATTTATGGACCTTCGATTCCAAAAATGTTTAATGTTGAAGGACAAAGACCTATGGTTAATAAGATTGATGGTGTAGATATTATTGAACCGATTAAAAATTATGGAATAAAAATGCTGTCGATAGGGTTCTTTATCAATCCTGATGACGCCCTGGTTTGGAGGGGCCCGATGGCAACCAATGCACTAAAGCAACTTTTATTACAAAGTAATTGGGGAGAACTGGATTATCTTCTGGTTGATCTTCCTCCGGGTACAAGCGATGTTCATCTGACCCTGGTTCAGGAAGTTTCTGTTACAGGTGCGATTATTGTAAGCACACCACAAGAAGTGGCACTGGCTGATGCTATTAAAGGGATCGCTATGTTCGTGGGGGATAAGATCAATGTGCCTGTACTGGGACTGGTAGAAAATATGTCATGGTTTACACCGGAAGAGTTACCCGACAACAAGTATTATATCTTTGGGAAAGATGGATGTAAAAAACTTGCGGAAAAGAAAAATATTCCCCTGTTAGGACAAATTCCTATTGTGCAAAGTATTTGTGAAGGTGGAGATGCAGGCAAGCCTTCTGTTCTGAACGAAGATTCAATTGTGGGGAAAGCTTTTCTTGAAATGGCTGATCAGGTAGCGGACCAGGTTGCAAAAAGAAATGCTACACTTGATCCTACAAAAAAAGTTGAAATTAATCCTGTTCTACATAAAGTAACTCCAAAAAATTAATTAAAATGGAAACCAAAGAGAATAATAAAATCCACGATCGAATTAAAAACGAGCTTGAAAAAATACGACCTTATCTTCAGGCAGATGGCGGAGATATTAAACTGGTGGAAATTACGGAGGATTTTGTTGTAAAGGTTGAGCTTACAGGGGCTTGCCGTGGCTGTCCATACAGTGAGCAGACTCTTAAGGCTGGAGTTGAACAGGCTCTTAAAAAGGAGATACCTGAAGTAAAGAAAGTGATTTCTGCCAGCAGTTAAAACCTGGTTGAAACTCCTCGGAATTGATAATAATTACCGGAAATTCAGGAATTCATAAAATAAGAAGACGGTTTCTGAGTTTTACAAAAAGATAATTTTGTCAAATTTGAATTTTCTCAGATATCCATATAGAACAGTTCTCTATTTGTTGATTGTTTTTTTTGCCGGTTGTTCTCCCGAAAAAAACACCTCATCAACAAGGGTTTATCATAACCTTACTTCTCATTACAATATCTATTTTAATGGTGAGCAAAGTTTTATTAAGGGTGTTGAAAGAATTGATAATTCATTTCAAAATAATTACTCCCAGATACTTTCGGTATTTAATTATGTTGATGCTGACCTTGCCTCACAGGTAAAACCACAGATGGACAGGGCAATACGGAAAGCAACAAAGGTAATAACACTGCATTCTATTAAAGTAAAGCCCGAAATTGATAAAGAAAACCTTTCAAAGCAAGATATTGAATTTCTGGAACAACCTGAATATAATACATGGGTGGACGATAGTTATTTGTTAATGGGGAAGGCGCAATTTTATAAACATGATTTTAAGGCTGCACAGTACACATTTAAACATGTAATAAGAGAAGCTCTGGATGAAGGAATTAAAATTCAGGGAAATGTTTGGCTGGCCAGGACATTTTGTGAAACAGACAATTTTAATGATGCACTTAAGATTTTAACAGTTTTGGCTGCAAATGACACATTGCCTGAAAAATTTATCGGGGAGGTTTCAAATACATATGCTGATTATTATTTGAAGCAGCGAAATTTTAAAATGGCAGTTCCGCACCTGACTAAAGCTCTTGAATACGCCGGAGATAAAAAGAATAAATCCAGATACTCTTTTATTCTTGCCCAGATACACCAGGAATTGGAAAATTTCGAAGATGCTTCAGAACTTTACAGGAAAGTGATAAAAATGAACCCGCCTTACGAGATGGCATTTAATGCAAAAATAAATCTTGCAGGTGCTTAT
This sequence comes from Bacteroidales bacterium, assembly GCA_021163295.1. Classification (GTDB taxonomy): domain Bacteria; phylum Bacteroidota; class Bacteroidia; order Bacteroidales; family VadinHA17; genus JADFUQ01. The sequence continues at coordinate 27,506 of JAGGXD010000180.1, read as the reverse complement.
GATGTTTCAATGGGAAATTCATCTGAAATTGTTAAGGAGCTGAGAAAAATGCTTAAAGATGAAAAGAATATTGATTATCACGATCAGATTTACTATGCTTTAGCATCTGTAAGCATGAAGGAAGAAAGAATTGAAGAAGCCATTGAATTATATAAGCAATCTGTTGCCGGCAGTATTTCCAATTCAAACCAGAAAGGGTTAAGTTATCTTAGTCTTGCTGATATTTATTTCGACAGGAAAGATTATAAATACTCACAGGCCTATTACGATAGTGCAGTTACAACCCTTGACAGATCATATCCCGGCTATGAATCTATTGCAGTAAAGACGGTAAATCTGACCCGCCTTGTTGATAATATATTAATAGTTGAAAAGGAAGATAGCCTTCAAATGGTTGCTCAAATGAGTGAATCGGAACAAAAATTACTGGTCAATAGTATTATTCAAAAGTTAAAAGAAGAGGAACGAAAGCAAAAAGAAGTAAGAAGTAATGATCAGTATAACCGGGGTCAGTTCTATGAAGATCAGCGGAGATTTCAAAACACTCTTGATCGTAGCGGGAAATGGTATTTTTATAACCCTGAGGCTTTGGCTTTTGGGCGAACAGAGTTCATGAAAAAATGGGGAGACAGGAAGCTTGGTGATAGCTGGAGAAGGTTGAACAAGAATGTTATTAGTTTTGATATGGAAGTCATTTCACAGGAAGGATCAGATTCTGTAACCAACGGTGAAACAGGGACTAACGATAAATATTCTGTTGAGTATTATATGAAAGATATTCCATATAATGATTCACTGGTGGTGATATCCCATGCAAGAATAGCCGAAGCATTATATAAAATCGGGGGAATATACCAGACAGATATGCATAATTTACTTAAAGCAGCGGAGGCATATGAGGAGCTTAACAGAAGATACCCGGAAAGTGATTATTATTTATCTTCCTTGTATCATTTGTATGAATTGTTTTTGCAGCAATCAAATTATGAGAAAAGCAATTATTATAAAAATCTTATTATAGATAAATACCCGGATAGTGAGTATGCCCAATTCCTTTCTGATCCTGATTTTTATAAAAAGCTGAAGGAGAAACAGGATGAGATTAAAATATTTTATGAGAATACATATATTCTATATAAGGAGGGGAAGTATAATCCGGTGATAGATAATTGTAATAAAGCTCTGACTGATGAGAAAGACCATGAACTGGCTCCTAAATTTGCATTACTCAGAGCTATGGCTATTGGAAATATTACTGATGAAGCAACTTTCAAAAAAGCCCTGGTAGAACTGAATAAAACATATCCTCAAAGTGAAGAAAAAAACAGGGCAGATGAATTAATTGCATACCTGAACCAGACATACACGGCTTTGAAACAAGAAGAAGAAAAACAGATTGCCAAAGAAATATACTTTTTAAAAGAAGACCAGGAACATTTATTTGTACTTGCTCTTGAAAGTACGGACACTGATATTAATCAGATTATTTTTGATATTATCAACTTTAATCTTGATAATTTTATGAATACTACTTTTAAAACTGAAGGTGAATTGCTGGATGATGGTTTGCAGATAATCAGTGTCAGGAGTTTTGAAAATCAGGCAATTGCTTTCGAATACTTCCAATTAATAAATTCAAATACAGATGTTTTTAAATCAATTGAAGGAATGGAATACAGCTTATTTATCATTTCCCTGGATAATTTTGAGACATTTAAACAAAATAAATCACCCTCTACATATTTAAAGTTTTTTGAAGAAAATTATCTTCCGTAGGAAGAATTGGAATAATGGAATGATGGAAGAATGGAAAAAAAACTAACCGCAAAGGTCGCAAAGTTCCCTTAAGAATATATTGAAGATAATTTAAATAATATTTGTACTTTGCGTTCTTAGCGCATCCTTAGCGTACTTGGCGGTTAATTCTTTTAATAATAGGACTAAGCGTTGTAGTGTTACAGGTTAAAAAGAACACATAACTTTTTAACTTTCAACTTTTAACTTGATACTTACCTGAGATGAGGAAGATTAGAATTTTATGGGTAGATGATGAGATAGAATTATTGAATGCTCACATTATTTTTCTTGAAGAAAAGGGTTACCAACTGGAAACTGCAAGTAATGGTGATGATGCAATTGAGATGATTCGGGATGAGGATTTTGACCTGGTATTTTTAGACGAGAATATGCCTGGGAAAAGCGGACTTGAAACATTAACATATATAAAAGATTTACGACCCGATATTCCGGTTGTAATGGTTACGAAGAGTGAGGAAGAAGATATTATGGAAGAGGCAATCGGAGCAAAAATATCTGATTATCTTATTAAACCTGTAAAACCTCAGCAAGTACTGTTATCGATTAAAAAGATTATTGAGCAAAAATGGCTGGTTACCAGAAAAACCACTGCTGCGTATCAATCGGAATTTTCCAAAATTGGAAACAGGATCAATGAAGCTGTAAGTTTTTCCGATTGGGCTAACCTGTATAAGAACCTCTCTTACTGGAGTATTGAGCTGGATGATTCTGATGATTCAAATCTCATGGAGGTGTATCGTATGCAGGAGAATGAAGCCAATAACGCTTTTTCACGGTTTGTTAAATTGAATTATATTTCATGGCTTGAAAAAGGTTTAAATGATGAACCTTTAATGTCTCATGAAATTATTCGCCGGAAAATACTACCGATGTTAGACAATGGTGAAAAAGTTGCGTTTATTCTGATCGATAATTTGCGATACGATCAATGGCAGACAATCTATCCTGAAATACAAAATTGGTTCAGGATCAGGCAGGAGGAACTCTATTGCAGCATTTTACCGACTGTTACGCAGTATGCAAGAAATTCAATTTTTGCAGGGATAATGCCTGCGGAAATTGCAGATATATTTCCGGAGTTATGGATACCTGATGACGTTGAAAAAGGTAAAAATCTGAATGAAAAGGAATTATTATTACGGCAGCTCAAAAGATTGAGGAAAGACTATTCTTGTATTTACGAAAAAGTCAATAATCTTGAACAGGGGAAGAAACTTGTTGACAATGTGAATTCACTTGTAAATACAGATCTTTTGGTGGTTGTATATAATTTTGTTGACATTCTTTCTCACGCTCGTACTGAAATGGATATGATACGTGAACTTGCAAATGATGAATCGGCTTACAGATCACTTACCCATACATGGTTTACTCACTCTCCCTTGATTGAGCTGATAAAGGAACTGACAAAGCATAATGTTACCATGGTTATTACAACCGATCACGGAACAGTTCGTGTACAAAATCCCGTGAAAGTTATTGGTGACCGCCAAACTTCTTCTAACCTGAGATATAAAATGGGTAGAAATCTGAATTTTAATCCCAAACAGGTTTTTGAGATTGGAGACCCGGCAAAAGCACATCTGCCTAAATCAAACATCAGCTCAAAATATATTTTCGCATCCAATAATGATTTTCTTGTTTATCCCAATAGCTTTAACCACTTTGTAAAACTATACCGGAATTCTTTCCAGCACGGTGGTATTTCTATGCAGGAAATGATTCTGCCACTGGTTACGCTTACATCGGTTTATTAATAGGGAATAATGGAATAATGGAATAATGGAAAGATGGAAGAAGAAGAGTGGAACGTTTGAGCGACCTTGAGAGCGAATAATAATGGAAGAATGGAAAAATGAGGCAATTAAACGTTGGATTATACAGTATTCCAACATTCCATTATTCCAATGTTCCAGAGAACAATGCATTATCCTGAAGAACAATATAGAATATGCAAAGAATAGTAATTAATAATATTGCGGATATTGATTTTGCTGCTGCTAAATTGCTGAAGGGATTTGAGGGTCAGATGGTATTCGCTTTCTTTGGTGAAATGGGAGCCGGGAAAACAACATTTATTCAGGCCCTATGCAGAAAATTAGATGTGATTGAGGTGGTTAACAGTCCCACTTTTACAATTGTAAATGAATATCACACAGAGAATAGTAACTCAATTTACCATTTCGATTTTTTCAGGATAAAAAAGATCGAAGAAGTTTATGATTTTGGGTTTGAAGATTATTTCTATTCCGGAAACTACTGTTTTATCGAATGGCCGGAATTAATAACCGATATTTTACCTGATAATGCAGTGTTGGTAAAAATCAATGTTGATAAGGGAGGCACAAGAATACTGGAAATAGAATAAAAAAGTTTTTAGCATTACAAGCTTTTAACATTTAACTTATTATCTTTATAACACTGCAACACAGCATCTCAATATAATTACAGAAATTCAAATTTTTATAAAACTCAAAATTTGATAAACATGGACCAAAATACCAGACCGGACCACTTTTCATTAAGCGACCATGGTTTACTTCCACAGGAAGAAATACTTGAAGTCGGGAAAAAGCGAAAAAAATTGATTATTGGAATACCTTGTGAGGATCCGAAACAGGAAAATCGTCTGGCTCTTACGCCTGAGGCTGTTGATCTGCTTGTTGGCAATGGGCATGAGGTGCTTATTGAAAAGGGAGCAGGTAAAAATATCAGTTATTCAGATACGGATTTTAGCGAAAGGGGAGGGTTTATTGTTGATACAAGCGAGAAAATTTTTGAAGCAGATGTTATTCTTAAAGTTGCTCCGTTAACCCTTAAGGAAATAAATTTATTAAGAGGGCAGCAACTGGTTTTCTCATCACTTCAAATGGTTAAACAATCTGAAAAAATTATTAGAGCACTTGTACAGAAAAAAATTACAGCCATTGCATTTGAAAACATTATGGACAAGCATAATTTCTATCCGGTTGTAAGGTCGATGAGCGAAATTGCAGGTATTACATCTGTTTTAGTAGCTGCTGAATATCTGAGTAATGTTAGAGGAGGCAAAGGTGTTATGCTGGGTGGGATTACGGGGATTACACCTGCAGAGGTTGTGATACTTGGAGCAGGAACGGCTGCTGAATATGCAACAAGAGCAGCTCTTGGTCTGGGTGCTACAGTAAAAATTTTCGATCAATCGGTTCATTCCCTGAGAGAAATTCAGAATTTAATAGGGCATCGTTTGCAAACTTCGGTGTTTCACCCTCAGGTACTTGAAAAGAACCTTAAATCGGCAGATGTTGTTATTGGCGCTATCCATTTACCCGGAGGGGAAGGGGCACATTATTACATTACCGAGGATATGGTAAAAGTAATGAAAAAGGGTTCGGTGATTGTTGATATTAGCATCGACCAGGGAGGTTGTGTGGAAACTTCAGAGTACCGTACCCTAAAAGATCCTGTATTTGAAAAACACGGAGTGGTGCATTATTCGGTTTCTAATATCCCGTCACGTGTTGCCCGTACTGCCTCTATTGCATTAAGCAATGTTTTTGTTCCTATTCTTCTTGAACTTGGTGAATCAGGGGGTTTACAGGCACATTTGAAAGAGAATAAAGGTCTTAGAAAAGGAGTGTATCTGTTTAATGGAATACTTACTAATAGCATTATTGGTGATAAATTCGGGATCCTTTCGAAAGATATTGATCTTCTTCTAGCCGCCTTTTAATAAACTTAATTTCTTACTTTTGCCTCAACTTCTAAAATACTGGTAATGTTCCGGATTATTTATAGTATAGCAATCAGGTTTTTTGGCTTTTGTATCTGTATAGCTTCTTTGTTTAATGAGAAGGCAAAGCAATGGATGACGGGCAGAAAAGACCAATGGGAAAAGATAAATATCAATCTGGCAAAACAGGAAAATGCCGTCTGGTTCCATTGTTCATCATTAGGTGAATTTGAACAGGGAAGACCTGTGATTGAAGAATATAAAAAGCATAACCCAAAAGCGTTCATTGTGCTTACTTTTTTTTCTCCATCGGGATATGAGATCAGGAAGAATTATGAAAATGCTGATCTGATCCTCTATCTTCCTTTAGATATAAAAAAGAATGTGAATAAATTCCTGGACCTGATAAAACCCAAAATTGTCGTTTTTGTAAAAAATGAATTCTGGTATAATTACCTTCATCAATTGTGGTTAAGAAATATTCCCCTTTTTCTTATATCTGCTAATTTCAGGGAAGACAATTGGTTTTTTAAAAGCTATGGGAGATCATTCAGGAAAATGCTCGGATTTTTTTCATATATTTTTGTACAGAACGAACAATCGTTGAAAATACTTAACCGGTATAATATTGAAAATGTAACTATTGCAGGAGATACTCGTGTTGATCGTGTGTATCAAATATCAAAGGAAGTTAAAGAAAACAGTGTTATTGAGAAATTCAAAAACCAAAAAATACTAATAGTTGCAGGAAGTTCCTGGAAACAGGATGAAGAGTTACTGATTAAGTATATTAATGAATCGGGGAATAATTTAAAATGGATCATTGCTCCGCATGAAATAAAAAAAGAAAATATTTTAAGAATACAAAAAAGCATTACCAGACCATCTGTTAAATATTCAACATATAAAGAAAAACAGGATTCTAATGCCGAAGTGTTGGTAATTGATAATATTGGAATGTTATCCTCACTTTATAAATATGGAGATATAGCATATATCGGAGGAGGTTTCGGGAAAGGTATCCATAATATTCTTGAACCTGCAACTTTTGGGATACCTGTTATTTTCGGACCGAATTATAAGAAATTCCGTGAAGCATGTGAATTAAGAAAACAAGGAGGAGCGATGCCCGTTAATGATTTTTCCGATTTGGAAAAGATTTTCAATGAGTTGATATATAATGATGAAGTGCGTCAAAAAGCAGGTAATATCTCAAAAAAATATATTAAAGATAACCTGGGTTCTGCACAGTTAATTGTTGACAAATTGTTAACTAATTGATTTGGTTTGAATATGCCTTTATACCTATTTTTATACCCCTTTATTAAGGATAGGTTATGTTTTATTCGATTATAAGTGATAATCTTGACTATAATTATTTTTAACCTTAATTTAATTTATAAATTTTATGAAATCATTTATTAAAACTATTGTTTTTATCCTGTCATTAGGGCTGTTATCAACAGCTGCATTTGCACAGGGAACTACCACTTCGGGTATGAATGGTAGAGTGGTAAACGAAAATGGAGAAACTCTTCCGGGTGCTACAGTAATAGCTGTACATGTACCTACCGGTTCTCAGTTTGGTGGAATTACCGATACTGAAGGTTATTTCCGCCTTCCCAACATGCAAGTTGGTGGTCCTTATAAGGTTAGTGTCTCCTTTGTGGGCTATGAAGCTTTTGAGAAGAGCGATATTTTTCTTAACCTGGGTCAAACATTCAAATTGGATGTTACTCTTGGAGAAACAAAACTTACGCTTGAAGAAGTACAGGTTGTTGGAAGACGTGTTGGTGAATATAATATTTTCGATGGTAACCGGACAGGAGCCGAAACAGTAGTTAGCAATGAGAAAATTTCTCTTATGCCAACCATTGGAAGGGATCTGAGCGATTTTACACGACTCACTCCACAGGCAACTACAAATGGATATGGTGGTATTTCCATTGCCGGAATGAATAATCGCTACAATGCTATTTCAATTGATGGTGCTGTAAATAATGATGTTTTCGGACTTGCTGCAACAGGTACTAATGGTGGACAGACAGGTGGTACGCCAATCAGCATGGATGCTATTGAGCAATTCCAGATTGTTCTTGCTCCTTATGATGTCCGTCAGGGCGGGTTCGCCGGTGCAAGTATTAATGCTGTTACCCGCAGTGGTTCAAACCAGGTAAAAGGTTCAGCCTATTATTTTATGAGAAATGAGAGTATTTCAGGATTGACACCTACTGATGATGCTGAAGACGAACGTACCAAACTGGCTGATTTCTCTTCTAATACTTATGGTTTCCGTTTGGGCGGACCGATAGTAAAGAATAAATTATTCTTCTTTGTAAATGCCGAGATACAGAGAGAAGAAACGCCACAACCATTTAGTTTTTCTGATTATACCGGTGATTCACCTCAATCAGATGTTGATGCTGTTGCAAATCTTCTCAAGAATACTTTCGGTTATGACCCGGGTCCTTATCTTAATAAAACAAGAACACTGGATTCCGACAAATTCCTGGTTCGTTTAAACTGGAATATTAATGAACAACATAAATTGACACTGCGTCATTCATATACAAATCTGGAGGCATTAAAAGCCACCCGTTCCAGCTCACGTAGTTTAGGCTTTCTAAACAATAGTGAGTATTTCCCGAGTCTTACCAATTCAACTGCACTTGAATTGAAAAGTAACTTTGAAGGAGCTTCAAACAACCTGGTAATTGGTTTTACAAATGTTGTTGACGACAGGGATCCAAGTGGTGCAAACTTCCCGGCTTTACGGATATATGATGGCAGTGGTACTCTTTATATCGGATCGGAACCTTATTCAACAGCAAATAAACTTGAACAGAAAGTTCTTACTATTACTGATAATTACACTATATATAAAGGGAAACATACTATTACACTAGGAACAAATAACGAATTCTCATCTACGTATAACCTGTTTATGAGAAAGAATTATGGTGAATACCGTTATGGTTCAGTGGCTAATTTCCTGACAGTTGGAACGGCAGGTGAAGTGCCTGCTTTGCAGTATGAAAGAGGATATTCCCTGGTTGATGATATTACAGGTGATGGTTCGGCTGCAGCAGCGGATTTCAAAATGATGCAATTCGGACTATATGCACAGGATGAATACCAGGTAAATGATAATTTGAAAGTTACAGCAGGTATCCGTTTCGATATGCCAATATTCCCTACAACACCAAATGTGGATGACCACTTTAACACTGTGACAATTCCAACTCTTGAATCAGCTGGTTGGGATATGCAAGGTGCAAAGGCAGGACAAATGCCGAGTGCACAGATCAATGTTTCACCACGGATAGGTTTTAACCTTGATGTTAAAGGTGATGAATCAACTCAGATACGCGGTGGATTAGGGATCTTTACTTCACGTTTACCCCTGGTATGGCCCGGTGGTTCTTATACCAACAACGGTGTAAACATAGGTGGTGTATACCATAAAAGCATATGGGGTACGGATATCCTCTTTAATCCCACCTGGGACAATCAGTATAAAGCTGTTGATTTTGGCGGTACTGATGCTGCCTATGGAGGTCAGGTCGACCTGTTTGCAGAAGATTTTAAATTCCCGCAGATGTTCAGAGCCAGTCTGGCGGTTGACCAGAAACTACCCTGGGGTATGATCGGTACACTTGAGGGCTTATATACAAAAACGATTAACAATGTTACATATTTTAACCTGAACCGTGATCCAAGTGCAAATTTCTATCTTACCGGTGCTGATACGCGTCCTCATTATAATTCAAGTAAACTGGATGGCGATTATACGCGTGTTATGCTTGGAGCCAATACCGGTGAAGGTTATTCATATAACATAACCGCTAAGCTTGAGAAACCTTTTGATAACGGTTTAACAGCTACATTTGCCTATACTTTTGGCAGAGCTATGGCATTGAATGACGGAACATCATCCCAGAACTCATCACAATGGAGGTATATGGAGCAGGTGAACGGACTCAATAATCTTGAACTAAGTACGTCAGATTTTGATATGGGACATCGTATTATTGCTTTTGTGACATATCAGAAAGAATATCTGAATAACCTTTCAACAGCCATTTCACTTTATTATAACGGTCAGTCCGGTGAAGTTTATTCATATGTTTATAATGATTATGGTGATGTTAACGGAAATGGCGAAAGCAGTAATAACCTGATTTACATTCCGGCTTCATCATCAGACATAGTCCTTACAACTGGAAACTGGGGCGAGCTGGATGAGTTTATAAATAATGATGATTATTTGAGTAAGCATCGTGGTGAATATGCTGAAAGGAACGGGGCAAGAAATCCATTCTCAAGTGTTGTTGACCTGAAATTTATTCAGGATATTTTTGTGGATGCAGGTGGAAGGAAACATACCCTTCAGCTTACCTTCGATATATTTAACCTTACAAACCTTATTAATAAAGACTGGGGTCGCAGATACTATATTTCAAATGCTGCATACCCATTATTGAGATTCCAGGGATTTGATACAGACGGTACTACTCCTACTTTCAGTTTCAGCAAACCTGATGGTGATATCTGGAGTATTGATGATGTTGGTTTCAATAGTTCAAGATGGCAGGCTCAAATTGGAATACGGTACTTGTTCTAATTTATAAATCTTCATAATTAATAAAAAGGAGGCCTACCTGTGGTCTCCTTTTTTTCTTTAAAATACAGGAGCCATCAGGCTTCAAGAGAGATTCATAAAATTCATCAAAGCGATAAGTGACATATTATCAGGCACATATAAAAAAGTTAATAACTATTTTGAATTGTTAATAATCCTGTCACAGGTGACTTGTAAGAAAATAATTCAATGTATAACTTGCACAAACCATTTAGGGTATAGGGACCTTTTCATAATTTAAAAACAGACAGGCACTTAGTAACAATTTATTTTCGATGGGAGAATTACTTGCTCAAAAAAACACGTTTAAGGAAGAGGAAAAGAAAATTAATACCGGACAGGAGGAATTATCATTGAACGAAGTTCATGAAGAGAAAGTGACAAATGTTGAAAGAGAAACAACCGACCCCCAAACGTATTCCCATAATGAAGCATTTAAGGCATCTCTTGAATATTTCAAGGGAGATGAACTTGCTGCCAGAGTTTGGGTGAATAAATATGCCATGAAAGATTCGTTTGGGAATTTGTTTGAAAAGACCCCGGACGATATGCACCATCGCATGGCAAAGGAGATCAGCAGGATTGAGAACAGGTATAATAATCCCCTGAGTGAAGAATTGATCTATAGTGTCCTGAAGGATTTCAAATACATTGTTCCACAGGGTGGTCCAATGACAGGTATTGGAAATAACCATCAGGTAGCCTCTCTCTCAAATTGTTTTGTTATCGGGAATGAAGGAGAGTCAGATTCCTACGGAGGTATCATGAAGATAGACCAGGAACAGGTACAACTGATGAAAAGACGAGGGGGAGTCGGACATGACCTGTCTCATATACGTCCATCAGGGAGTACAGTTTTTAACAGTGCGCTTACCTCAACAGGAGTTGTTCTGTTTATGGAAAGGTATTCAAATTCAACACGCGAAGTTGCACAGGATGGCAGAAGGGGCGCTCTTATGCTTACTATTAGTATTAAGCATCCGGATGCAGAAAACTTTATTGATGCAAAACTTGAATCGGGAAAAGTAACAGGGGCTAATGTGTCGGTGAAAATTACAGATGAATTCATGGATGCTGTAATTAATAACAAGCCTTTCGTACAACAATACCCTGTCGATTCTGATAATCCCCAGGTAACAAAAGTAATTGATGCAGGTAAGCTTTGGGAGAAAATAATAACTAATGCATGGAAATCGGCTGAACCGGGAATCCTTTTCTGGGATACAATCATCCGCGAATCGGTTGCAGATTGTTATGCTGATTTGGGGTATAAAACAGTGTCAACAAACCCATGTGGGGAAATACCTCTTTGCCCATATGACAGTTGCCGCCTGCTGGCGTTAAATTTGTATAGTTACGTAGATAATCCTTTTATGGGAGATGCCAGGTTCGACTTTGATTTATTCAAAGAACATGTTGGTTTAGCTCAGCGAATAATGGATGATGTTATTGATCTGGAACTTGAAAAAATTGATGCTATTCTTGCTAAGATAGACTCTGATCCAGAGGGTAAAGAAATAAAATCGACAGAAAGAAATTTATGGCAGAATATCAGGGATAAAGGAGAAGAAGGACGAAGAACCGGCATTGGAATTACTGCAGAAGGTGATATGATAGCTGCCCTGGGCCTTGAATACGGAAATGAAAATGCAATTGATTTTTCAGAGGAAGTACACAAAACCCTGGCTTTGGAAGCTTACAAGTCATCTGCTTATCTTGCAAAGGAAAGGGGAGCTTTCAAAATTTATGACCCGGAAAGAGAAAAGAAAAATCCGTTTATCCTGCGACTGAAGGAAGCTGATGAAGGTCTGTATAATTATATGGTGAAATACGGAAGAAGAAACATTTCCCTTCTTACCATAGCACCTACAGGGACAACCAGTCTTATGACCCAGACAACCAGTGGTATTGAACCTGTTTTTATGCCTGTGTACAAACGGCGAAGAAAGGTGAATCCTAATGATAAGGATGCTAAAGTTAATTTTGTTGATGAAGTGGGAGATTCCTGGGAGGAATATTATGTTTTCCATCATAAATTTGTTGACTGGCTTGAGATTAATGGCTATAATTCTGAGGAGGTAAAAAAATATTCTGATGAAAAGATTCAACAAATCGTTGAAAAATCACCCTATCATAAAGCAACATCAAGTGATATAAACTGGATTAACAAAATAAAGATGCAGGGAAGAATACAGAAATGGGTCGACCATTCAATAAGCGTTACTGTTAACCTGCCTGCTGATGCAGAGAAAAAACTTGTGGGTGAATTGTATAAAGAGGCTTGGAAATCTGGATGTAAAGGTACTACTGTTTATCGTGAGGGATCCCGTACAGGAGTGCTCCTTTCAAACTCTAAACAGGACGAGAGAATTGTTCCAAAAAGGCCAAAAATACTTGATGCAGAGATTATCCGGTTCAACAATAATAGTGAAAAATGGATTGCTTTTGTTGGTCTGAGAAATGGTGAGCCGTATGAGATTTTCACCGGTCCGACTGATGAAGAAATGTTTCCGATACCAAAATCAATAACAAAGGGGAAAGTTGTTAAGATTAAAGATGATCAGGGACTTACAAGATATGATTTTCAATATACAGATAAGTTTGGATATATAAATACTATAGGGGGATTGTCTCATATGTTCCATCCTGAATACTGGAATTATGCCAAATTGATCTCAGGTGTCCTGCGTCATGGTATGCCAATTCCTGATGTGGTAAACCTCGTCTCATCCCTGCGGCTTGACAGCGAAAATATTAATACGTGGAAGGTTGGCGTGGAACGCGCTTTAAAACGCTACATACCTGATGGAACAAAAGCAAAAGGGAAATGTTCTGAATGCGGATCAACAAACCTTATTTATCAGGAAGGGTGTCTTATCTGTCAGGATTGTGGTGCATCAAAATGCGGGTAAGTGCTTATATCTACAATCCGTATTTTTGAATTATCTCCTGCTTTGTGAGTCCTAGAATTCCATATTTTTTCCCTACTTTTTTGAAAGCATCAAGGGCTTTATCCAAATGGTGAATCTCATGACCGGCAGATATCTGTGTCCTGATCCTAGCTTGTCCGTTTGGTACAACAGGAAAGAAAAATCCTATTGCATATATGCCTTCATCATACAGGTCTTTTGAAATATCTTGTGATAGTTTGGCATTAAAAAGCATTACCGGAACAATCGGACTATCACCTTCCTTCAGAATAAATCCGGCATTAGTCAGCCCTTTTCTCCAATATGCTGTATTCTCTTCCAGTTTGTCACGGCGCTCTGTATTTTCAGAAAGAATATCAAGCACCTTCAAAACACCTGATACAACAACCGGTGCAATAGTATTTGAAAAAAGATATGGACGGGCTTTTTGCCTGCACATTTCAACAAGTTCCTTCCTGCCGGAAACACATCCTCCGGAGGCTCCTCCAAGTGCTTTACCAAAAGTAGTTGTAATAATATCAATTTTTCCCATTACACCATACTTCTCATGAGTTCCACGCCCTGTTTTGCCAATAAATCCACTTGCGTGTGAATCATCTACAAATAAAAGCGCGTCATATTTTTCACATAATTCAACCATCTCATCCAGTTTGGCAGTATCTCCATCCATCGAATAAACACCATCGGTAATAACCATTCTAATACGCTTATCCGAATGTAATTGCAGCTTGCTTTCTAAATGCTGCATGTTTGAATGTTTGAAAGTATCATGCTGGGCACTGCATAACCTTATACCGTCAATTATGGATGCATGAACCAGCCTGTCGGATATCATAATATCTTCGTTAGAGAGTACTGCTTCAAAGACTCCTGCGTTAGCATCCATGCATGAAGGGAACAGAATAGTATCCTCTGTACCCAGGAATTCAGTCACCCTGTTTTCCAGTTCCCTGTGAATATCCTGTGTTCCGCAGATGAAACGGACCGAAGACATGCCATATCCCCTCGATTCCAATCCGTCATGGGCTGCTTTAACAACTTCCGGGTGACTGGAAAGACCAAGATAATTGTTAGCACACATGTTTATTACAGTTTTCAATGAGGAGCCTGTAGGGAATTCAACTTCAATATCTGCTGCCTGGCTTGAGTGAATTAACCTTTCTACTTTAAAGATCCCGGCATTTCGTATTTGTTCTAATTGATCCTGGTAAATTTTCTTTATTTTATTGGTGTAACTCATGGTATTTGAAGTTTAATCAATGAATTCTTTAACTAGATTCACAATATTATTAACCGAATCAAAAGCTTCCGGAGTTGCTTTATCATCAGGTAAACTGATCTTAAACTTAGTTTCAAGGAATACTTTTAATGAAACCATTGAAAAAGAATCTACAAACCCGCCAGATATTAACGGAGTATCATATGTTATTTCTTCATCATCATCTTCCAGATATTCTTCAATTACATATTGCAGAATGATGTCTTTCATTTCTTCCATTTTTTTGTTTTTTAAATACATATTAGATTAGAAATTATTTGTGCCTTTTTCGGGTTATGAGTTACGTGTTCAAATCTTCGACTCTTTGACCCTTCGACTTTTGACTTCTTCTCTTCTTCTTCCTTACTCAACTACTTAACTACTCACCTTACTTAACTATTCATCTTCGAGTGTTGAAACATCTCCAATTTCCTCTCCCCATTCTTTTGCATGGAGGATCCTTCGCATGATCTTTCCACTGCGGGTTTTGGGAAGTGAATCCATGTATTCAATATCTTGCGGCATAGCAAGAGGCGACAATTTTTTCCGTATAAAATTCATTATTTTCAACTCAAGCTCATCGTCTGGTTCATAACCGGGCTTAAGTGTAATGAATGCCTTTACTACTTCCATGTTTACTTCATCAGGTTTAGCTACAACGGCTGATTCACTCACAGCTTCATGTTCCAGAAGGGCTGATTCTACTTCGAACGGACTAACAAGATGCCCCCCGGTATTGATCACATCATCATCCCTGCCGGTAAACCAAAAATAGCCGTTTTTATCAATACTCGACCTGTCTCCGGAGAGGTACCATCCATTCTTGAATTTCTCCTCAAACTTCTCATTGTTATTCCAATAAGTGGTCATCATTGCCGGCCATCCGGGCTTAAAAGCAATCAACCCGATTTTACCGGGCTTATTAAAAGGTTCAAATGTTTTAGGGTCAAGAAGGGTAGTTTCAATTCCGGGAAAAGCTTTGCCCATTGAACCGGGCTTTATTTTCATACCCGGGAAATTTGTGATCATGATTGATCCTGTTTCGGTTTGCCAGTAGGTGTCAAGAAATTGATTATTAAATACTTTTTCTGACCATACAACGGCCTCGGCATTTAACGGTTCTCCAACACTGGCAAGATGCCTAAGGCATGAAAGATCAAATTTGCCAACAATTTCGTCACCGGCTTTCATCAACGATCTGATTGCAGTAGGAGCGGAATACCATACAGTAATCCTGTGTTTTTCTATGAATTTGTACCATGCTTCGGCAGAAAATCCGGAATTCAAAACGCATTGAGTAATACCCAGACTCCATGGACCGATAATACCATATGATGTTCCTGTAACCCACCCCGGATCTGCAGTACACCAATAGATGTCTTTATCCTGCAGATCCAGTATCCATTTGGTTGTCAGATATTGTGATATTAGCGAATAATGGACATGCCTAACTCCTTTAGGTTGCCCTGTGGTTCCTGACGTATAATGTAAAACAGAGGGGGAGTTGGCTTTAGTCGGGAAAATTTCAAAATCCTCAACAGGAGTAGTCTCCTCAAGGTTAAATGATACTTCATTTTTTTGTAGTGGCTTACTCTCGTTATGATCAACAATAATTATATGCTCAAGAGATGGGAGCTTATCCAATATTTTCCTGACTTTAGACAAATGTTTTCTTTGTGTGATAATAACACGTGTTTGTGCATTTTCGAGTCGTACATGAAGAGATTCTTCTCCGAATGCCGAAAATAAAGGTTGTACGATAGCTCCTATTTTCAAAACTCCAAGAAAGGAAAGATAAAGCTCAGGAATACGATCCATAAAAAGACAAACCCTGTCCTCCTGAATAACGCCAAGATTGCGAAGAAATGCACCAATAGTATTACCTGCCAGACGGATATCATTAAAAGTATATTCTTTTTCAACGCCGCCAAATCCTTCATAAATAAGGGCTAATTTATCAGCTTTTCCCATTTGACAGATCCGATCGGAGCAATACCATGCAATGTTTATTGTATTACCATCTTTGTAATCCAGTTCTTTTTCAGAAATTGACCAGTCGAAATTTTTTATTCGCTTTTCGTAAGAGCCTATATTTGACATATTTGCTTAATAAAATTTGATTAAAAATGTACCGGCAATTTAGTGTTAATTATAGATATCTAATAATTTGAAACAGGATTTTACATCTTGTTGTTTAACATATTCCTTTCTTAATCCACTCCTGTCTTATCCTGGAAAAGGTTTCTATTGCAAATTGAATATGTTCTTTAGAATGAGCAGCACTGATCTGGACTCTTATTCTTGATTTTCCTTTTGGAACAACGGGGAAATAAAAACCAATTACATATATCCCATTAGTTAAGAGTTCTTCTGCCAGTTCCTGCGATATTTTAGCATCATTTGGAAGATGCCCAAGCATTATAGGTACTATTGGATGAGTGCCGGGGACGATTGTATAACCGGCATCCTCCAACCCTTTTCTGAACATTAAAGTATTTGCCTCCAGCTTATCTCTTAATGCGGTAGATTCGGATATGATTTTTAATACTTCCAGGGTTGCTCCTGCAATAGCAGGTGATAAAGTATTGGAAAACAAATAAGGTCGGGATCTTTGTCGTAGCAAATCAACAATTTCTTTTTTCCCTGAAATGCACCCACCGGAAGCACCTCCGAGTGCTTTTCCGAAAGTTGTAGTAATAATATCAACACGGTCAATGGCATTACAATACTCATGGCTTCCTCTTCCGGTTTTACCAATAAATCCGGTAGCGTGTGAGTCATCAACCATAACAAGCGCATTATGTTTTTCAGCCAGATCGCAGATCTTATCAACCTGTGCTATAATCCCATCCATTGAAAATACACCATCTGTAACGATTAGTTTAAATTTTGCCTGGTCACAATCAGCCTGCTTAAGTTGTTTCTCAAGATCGTCCATATCATTGTTCCGGTACCGGTACCGGTTGGCTTTGCAAAGTCTGACACCATCAATTATGGATGCATGGTTAAGCTCGTCAGAAATAATTGCTGAATCAGACCCAAGTAATGGCTCAAAAACACCGCCGTTAGCATCAAATGCAGAAGAATAGAGGATGGTGTCTTCGGTACCAAGGAATTGTGATAGTTTAGCTTCAAGTTCCTTATGGATATCCTGAGTACCACAGATAAAACGAACTGATGACATTCCAAAACCACGGGTGTCAAGTGCTCTTTTAGCTGCTTCTATTACACGGGGATGTGAGGTGAGCCCGAGGTAATTATTAGCACAGAAGTTTAATACTTTCAACCCTTTAATAGTCTCAATTACAACTCCTTGAGGGGTAGTGATAATCCTTTCTTCTTTATAAAAGCCTCCATTACGAATTTCCTGTAATTGCTTTTCAAGGTGATTTCTAAAATTACCGTACATTTTGTGAAATATTAATGTTTTAGATTTAAAATGTTACTCGTTACTGGTTACTGGTTTCATTTTATTTTTCCATACTTAACTACTTAACTTACTCAACTACTTAACTAAACTACCATTCCAGAATTACCTTACCACTATCTCTCCTTTCCATAACATCAAAGCCTTTCTGGAAATCATCAACAGGGAAACGATGTGTAATTACCGGGGAGAGATCCAGTCCTGAGATTAACATTTGTTCCATTTTATACCATGTTTCAAACATCTCCCTTCCATAAATACCTTTAATCTGCAGGGCTTTGAATATTATCTTATCCCATTCTACTTTTGTTTCGTTTGGTAAAATCCCCAAAAGAGCGATTTTCGAACCATTATACATATTGTCGATCATTTCTTCAAATGCTTTTGGTGACCCTGACATTTCAAGCCCGATATCAAAGCCAACCATTCCCAGAGAATCCATGGTATCTTTTATTTTTTCTCCTTTTGACGGGTTAATTATCCGCGTTGCTCCCATTTTTCTTGCTATTTCAAGACGTGAATCACTCAGGTCGCTTACAACAATATATCTGGCACCGGAAAAACGGCATATAGCAACAGCCATACTTCCGATAAGACCTGCCCCTGTAATAAGTACATCTTCACCAATAACCGGGAACGAAAGAGCCGTATGGGTTGCGTTACCAAACGGGTCCATAATTGATGCTGTTTCATCACTGATCCTTTCATCAACAGGGATTACATTCTCTTCAGGAATAACAACATACTCGGCAAAAGCACCATCCCGGTGAACACCAACACCAATAGAATTTTGACAAACATGTTTTTTACCACGCCGGCAGTTTCGGCAATGACCGCAGGCAATATGACCTTCACCCGTAACACGGTCGCCAACATAAATATTCCTTACTCCTGAACCGGTTTTATGAACCACTCCCACATATTCGTGACCAATTATCATCGGTGTTTTTATGGTTTTTTTCGCCCAGTCATCCCACAGATAAATATGAAGATCAGTTCCGCAGATAGCTGTTTTGCGTATTTTTATCATCACATCATTGATACCCGGTTCAGGTACCGGAACCTTTTCCATCCATAGTCCTTTACCGGGTTTTGTTTTTACGAGAGCTTTCATTTTTTTCATACAAAATGGTAATAAGAATTTAGAATAATAAAACGTTCAAAATTAATATAAATCCTTTCGTTAAAAAAATACTTTACGGAGTGAACTTAAAAATTAATATTCAATTGGTCATGTTTTGCTGAACTGACTATATTTGCATAAAATATATTTTATGCCGGAAAAACCAGTTAGAGTACGATTTGCTCCCAGTCCGACAGGTCCATTGCATATAGGGGGGGTGAGGACAGCATTATTTAATTATCTGTTTGCAAAAAAGCACAATGGTAAATTCATTCTGCGTATTGAAGATACTGATCAGGCCAGGTATATTGCCGGTGCTGAGGATTATCTTATGCAATCACTTGAATGGTGTGGAATAAGACCTGATGAGGGAGTGAATGCCGGTGGTGATTACGGACCGTACAGGCAATCGGAACGCAAAGAGATATATCTGAAATATGTAAAACAACTGGTTGAAAAGGGATATGCTTATTATGCTTTTGATACTTCAGAAGAGCTGGAAAAAAAACGTAAGGAATATGAATCCCAGGGAAAAACCTTCACTTATAATGCAGCTGAAAGGAATGAATTGTTAAATTCTCTTTCTCTGTCAGCCGAAGAAGTAGAGGAAAGGCTTAAGTCAGGAATTTCTTATACAATCCGGTTTAAGATCCCGGTTAACGAAGAGTTGGTATTTGAAGATGTTATTCGCGGCAGAGTAATGGTAAATACAAACACGCTGGATGACAAGGTATTGTTCAAGGCAGATGGGATGCCTACATACCATCTTGCTAATGTAGTGGATGATCATTTGATGAAAATATCGCATGTGATCAGGGGTGAGGAGTGGTTGCCATCACTGCCTCTGCATGTATTGTTGTACAGAAGTTTTGGATGGGAAGCTGAAATGCCGGAATTTGCCCATATGCCACTTACACTAAAACCGGAAGGTAAAGGAAAATTGAGCAAGCGTGACGGTGATCTGGGTGGTTTCCCTATTTTCCCTTTGAATTGGACGGATCCGAAAACCGGAAAAATATCTAAAGGTTATAAGGGATATGGTTATTTCCCTGAAGCTTTTATTAACATTATTGCTCTTTTAGGATGGAATCCCGGAACAACACAGGAAATTTTCTCCATGGATGAGCTGATCCGGGCTTTTTCTCTTGAAAATGTAGGTAAAGCAGGTGCCCGGTTTGATCCGGATAAGGCAATATGGTTTAATCACCAATACATGCAGAAGCAGGACCCTGCTAAGTTAGCTGAATCTTTTAGTGAAATATTAAAGGAGAAAAGGATAGACTATGCGGATATAAATGTCAGAAAAGTAGTGGAATTGATCCGGGAACGGGCAAATTTTGTTTCCGACTTCTGGGATCAGGGACATTTCTTTTTTAAGCCTCCCGCTCCTGAAGAATATGATCCAAAAGCGATAAAAAAAAGCTGGAAAGAGAACACTCCCGGTATCATGAAGGAGTTAATGCGGGTTTTATCAGATATTAAAATCTCTGAATTTACAACTGAGAATTCAGAAGAAAAAGTGAAGCAATGGATCAATGATAAAGAACTGGGTATGGGTAAGGTAATGAACCCTTTCAGGTTGACTATTGTGGGTGCATTGAAGGGTCCGCATTTATTTGACATCATTGCTCTGATAGGGAAAGAGGAGACCCTTGTCAGGATTGAAAAAGGGTTGCAGGATATTAATATTCCGTAAAAACCCATTACAAAAAAACCCATTAAATCCAGGTTAATGTGAATCAAACGGGTTAAATTAGCGGTACGAAAAATGTTTAATTCTTAAGTTCAATATTATCAATAAGTTCCAGGTAACTAAAGACTTGCTGGGGTGCATTTTTTTCAAATACACTGTCTTTATAATTGTTACTTATATTCTCTGACGCAATCGTTAAATATTCTTTTGAGGCGTTAAAGTTATTAGTGTGATAATAGCAGACTCCAATGTAATAACGCAGGTTTGAATTTGCGGGATCATTTTTCAGTAGTTTTTGAAACAGGGGTAAAGCCTCACCGAATTTATCATTATAGAAATTGTAAGTTGCCAGATAGTAAATTTTCTTGAGATCTTTTTTTGTAAATTCTACAAGCTTTATGTTTTCCTTTTCTTTACTATTAGCGGATTTTAGTTTTTGTGCATTGGCGTAATAGGTTGAACTAAAAGCGAACGCAACGATCAAAATTTTTATTATTGTTTTCATCCTGTAACTCCTTTCCTTTTCGTTTCACCCAATTATACGCAGGAACAGGTGTATTTGTTCGGTTTTAAGACAATAATGTAAAATGTTACATAGCATATTACCAGTATTCCACGACAGGGATTTATTCTTCCTTTTTCTCCCAGACAGGTATTTTAAACTGATCACCCCTTAATTTGTTAACATCTCTCAGCCATTCTTCCGGATAACCAACACCACGGGGACGGCCTTTTTCATCCTTAACATAGCCATCATTGTATTTTGTCAATAGTTCTTCCCCAAGCTGTTTCCAGCGCTGAACTGTTTGTTCTCCCTGGGTAACAGAATAATCTGTAAGGTATTTTTTCATTAATTCAGGGTTTGATTCACTTAGTGCTGCAGCTGTTTTATCAACCAAAGGCTGTAATGCGAAGAAATTTTCTTCCAATTCACGCTGCACTTTCTGAATATCCCTGATCATATATGAATATTTCAAATTGGCAATATTAGCTACGAAGTTAAACACCCACCAGGCAGAGTTCCATGAAAATTTACGGATGTCCCCAACGGTAAAGGATTCAGGCACTTTAGTAATTCCGCAATATAGAGGCACATAGCATGTTGTATAAGTATTATCCATTCCATACCATAAAACACCACCAACAGCGTCAGGCAACCATGAACGCGCCTGTGACACAAATGAAAAACCTGTTTGTTGTGTTGAAATAGGACGTTCCCATCCATATTTCACACTGTCCACTTCCCAGGTAACAGGACGCCAGCGATTGGGTGTACTGAATGGTCCTGCATCCACTCCTTTTGTCATATCAAATGGTGTGCCTTCGTAATGATCACGCATAAGAGCCATTACATCCTGAACAGATAATTTTTCATCAGGCTTGATCCATAATGGATAGGGTTCAGCATCTTTAACACCACGATGGAAATCTGACGAAAAATTCTTAGAGGGTGCACTTCTCCGGAAAATGCTCCATACCCTGCTTGCACAGTATCGCAGTTTTTCGGGTGATCGTGGATCATACGCTTCACTGAAACGGAAAGGTTTGCCTGAATCGGGGTTGAAATAGCCTTTCTCAATTGCAAAAGAGATTACATTTTTAGAGTATAAACAGTTATTTGGATCATCCAGCGGAAATTCTCCGATGCGTGACATATTTGCATGTGCACAAATATAGCCATCCGGAATCCGGCGGGCAACCCAGATAGCTCCTTTACCATCCTGACCTGTGCCAATTATTTCCATTACCCATGCTTCATCCGTATCAGCTATGGATATAGTTTCACCTGTACTGGCATAACCATATTCATCAACCAGACCGGCAATAACCTTTATTGCATCTTTTGCTGTTTTCGCACGTTCCAATGCCAGATTCATCAATGTCCAGTAATGTAATTTGCCTTTCGGATTTCGTAACTCTTTACGCCCATCAAATGTAGTTTCTCCAATAGAAAGCTGATATTCATTCATTAATCCTACTACTGCATATGTATGGGATACCTGTTTTATTTTAATAACTTCTCCTGACCAGCTATGTATTTCATAGAATTCACCAGGGGCATAGTCTTGTGCAGGTTTATATTGCAGATGAGACAGAAATTCCCCATCACACGAGTAAGTGATAATAACAGAATTGCCTTTTGAAGCACCTTTGCTTACCAGGATGCTGGAGCAGGCTTTGATTTCTGATAAAGATCCTGAGATAATTAATAAAATAATTGTCAGAATTGATAAAGAAATTCGTTTCATAATGCATTTTTTTAAAAGATACAGGGAAGTAAAAGTACAATTATCATTCATTTATTGTTCGCTCCCCGGAAATGTTTAATATTAATTATTTTGGTTTTGCCGGTTCTTCTGCATTTTTGCCCAGCTATCTCTGAGTGGTACGGTACGGTTAAAAACCAAGTGATTTTCGGTTGAGTCATAGTCAACACAAAAATAACCGATACGCTGAAACTGAAATTTATCCATTGGTTTTGATGTTTTTAAAGAAGGTTCGACCATGCAGTTTTTCAGTACTTTAAGTGAACCAGGATTCAGGAATTCCTTATAATCATTATCTTTTTGTCCTGCAGGATCAGGATGATCAAAAAGGCGGTCATACATTCTTACCTCTGCATTAATGGCATGTTGTGCAGAGACCCAGTGAAGAGTCCCTTTAACTTTCTTCTGGCTGCCGCTGCCACTTTTTGTGTCAGGATCGTAGGTGCAATATAATTCTATGATCTTCCCGGTATCCGGATCTTTTTTGAAATCCTCACATTTAATGATATAAGCACTTTTCAGACGAACTTCACGACCGGGACCAAGACGGAAAAATTTGCGGGGAGGATCTTCCATAAAATCGGTTTTTTCAATTAATATCTCCCTGGAAAACGGGATAGTATGGCTACCCATGCTTTCATCCTCAGGATTATTTATTGCTTCCAGATCTTCGGTTTTTCCTTCAGGCCAATTTGTAATGATCACCTTCAGAGGGTCGAGAACAGCCATTACCCTTGGAGCTTTTTTGTTCAGGTCGTCTTTCAGGGCATGTTCAAGCAGGGCTACATCTATCACATTGTCCCTTTTGGCTACTCCGATACGGTCGGCAAAATTGCGTATGGATTCAGGGGTATAACCACGTCGTTTCAGTCCTGAAATAGTTGGCATACGCGGATCATTCCAACCGGTTACATAACCTTCATTAACCAGTTCAAGCAGTTTGCGTTTACTCATGATGGTATAGCTGAGGTTCAGCCGCGCAAATTCTGTTTGCACAGGTCTGTAATCATTTTCAATTATCTGGTCCAGGAACCAGTCGTATAAGGGTCTGTGTACTTCAAATTCCAGGGTGCAGAGTGAATGTGTGATCCCTTCAATAAAATCTGATTGCCCGTGTGCCCAGTCGTACATTGGGTAAATGCACCATTTGTCGCCGGTACGATGATGTGGTTTTTTAAGTATTCTGTACATAAGCGGGTCGCGGAGGTGCATATTAGAAGATGCCATATCAATTTTTGCACGCAGCACTTTAGAACCTTCTTCAAACTCACCGTTTCTCATGCGTTCGAACAGATCGAGATTTTCTTCGATGCTTCTGTTCCGGTACAGACTTTCCTGTCCCGGTTCTGTTGGTGTTCCTTTCTGATTTGCTATTTCTGCTGCTGACTGATCATCCACATAGGCTTTTCCTTTTCCTATTATTTTAATTGCCCATTCATATAGCCGGTCAAAATAATCAGAGGCATATCTGGGCTTACCCTCCCAGTTAAAGCCAAGCCATTCAATATCTTCCAGGATAGAGTTTATATATTCAATTTCCTCTTTGATAGGGTTAGTGTCATCGAAACGGAGGTTGGTTTTTCCGTTGTATTTTGATCCCAACCCGAAATTCAGGCAAATTGATTTGGCATGACCTATATGCAGATATCCGTTTGGCTCGGGAGGGAAACGTGTATATACCTTTCCCTGGTTTTTATTATTTCTGATATCCTCTTCGATTTTACTCTCAATGAAGTTCAGTGGTGTTCGGGTTTCTTCTGATTTTTCCATATACAAAAATAAGAGGAAATATCCGGTTTATTGAATAAATCATTTGAAAAACAGATTTTCTTTTGCTAATTTGCTTTTCAGAAGTAACTTAAAAAATATATATGAGCGTTATACAGATTGAGAAAATGGAATTTTATGCTTACCATGGGCATTTCAGGGAGGAGCAGATTGTTGGAAACAGGTTTTTAGTGGATCTTTGGATTGAGACGGATATGAGAAAGCCGGCTGAGACAGACAATCTTAATGATGCTGTAAACTACCAGGTTGCGTATAAGCTGATAAAGGAAGAGATGGAGAAGAAGTCAAATTTGCTCGAGCATATTGCAAAAAGGATTCTTGATGTTCTTTTTGAAAGCCTGGATGGGATTGAAAAGGTAAGGGTTAAAATTTCAAAAATGAATCCTCCTGTCGGAGGGAAAATAGATAGTGTTAGTGTTTTATTGGGTCGTACAAGCAAAGGAGAATATTTTTAGTATTTAAGAATTATTATTGGTGATAAAGGTGTATTAAAATATGGATTGGCAGAAATGGATTAATTTACATAAATTTGCAATCCATAAAAAAATGGTCGGTTTGCCGAGTGGTTAGGCGCTGGTCTGCAAAACCAGTTACAGCGGTTCGAATCCGCTACCGACCTCAACAAAATCCTCGCCCACATAGTGGGTGGGGATTTTTTATAATATATCCGCGCAAGCTTGCTTGCAGGCGGATATATTATAAAAAAGACCAACTGCCGATAGGCAGTGAGGATTTTGTTGATTGGCTCCCCCAAACCGGATCACAACGAGCGAAGCGAGTTGTAATCCGATGTGCAACTTCCCAAACCGGATCACAACGAGCGAAGCGAGTTGTAATCCGCTACCGTGCATGCTTGCTTGCAGGCTGAACAATAACCGATAATTTATATTATTTTAGGAAAAACGAGCATCATGCTGAAGCATTATGCTTATTTTCGCATACTGTTTTTATTACTTATGACCAGCCTGAAGGTTTTTTTAGAATAAAACCATTCTTTTTCTTAACTTGAATTGGGAACTGACTATCAACAAGTTTTTTGCGTCCGATCATTAAAGAGCCTTTAGCGACAGAAGCTACTGAAGCATTATGCCTTTTTGGAGGAAATGCAACAAATACTCTTTTTTGTGTAAAATTTTTATGAACGGCTTTTATTGGAGGAACTAAATCACTATCACCAGAAATTAACATAGCCATATCGTAGTTGTCTTGGTAGGCATCTATTATTATCTGGGTGGCAATGTTTACATCGGTCATTTTTTCATTATAAACTGGCCGAATATTTCCGCAACGTTTACATTCTATTGTATTAGATTGGTAATGTCCATAATAAACCTTTGTTCCTGTTGTTTCAATTGCTTCTATATAAGTAGACTGACGTTTTTGTTTATCGGGATTATTACTTACCCTACTTGTAAAATATAATATTTTTCTTAATTCCTGATTGGGCTTTAAGAGGTTCAATACCAGTTGATGAATGTTTAACCATTTACAATTATTAAATCCGGCTTGCATCAACCCAAAATAGAGATTAAATCCATCAACATAAACAACAACACGTTCTTTTTTATCTTTTTTATTTGTATATATCATTTTTTGTATTATTTTTACGTTACATAAACATCACTAAGGATAGTATCTTTAGTCCGACGTCCCGAAAGGGACGTTTCTTTTTTCATCATTTTCTAAAAGGCAAAAATTTCACAACTTGCTAAAAGTTTATGAATTGCTATTATTTCCATTCTGTTGTTCAAGTAATGTAGATACTTTTCTGTTCAATTCATCTACTTTCTTTTCAATATCATCGGTATTATCGCTGAGCATCGCCTCAACAAAAATAGAGTTCACCAGCGATAAGCCAAATATTCCTCCGGTTATCAAAATAAAAATGAAGTAAATCTTAGTCAAAAATGCTATACCTTCAGATGAATTCCTGGCTATTTCTTCTGGAATATTATACCAACCCTCCATAGTAAAAATCTTAAAAGTTGAGTAAAAAGCATTTATTGGGTTTGAAAAATGCTCAGGACTTACTTCTTTAAATAAATAGCAGGAAAGAATTCCAATAATAAATGTGTAAACAATAAAACCAAGGAGAATTATTACAGAAGTAGTTAATGCTCTCCTTATGCCTTGAAGTAGGCTTGAAATACCCGGAACAAATTTTAAGAATCTGAAAGATTTAAATACTCTTAATACACGAAAAACCAGAAAAAAACTAAGGCTGGAGGTTTCAAAACTAAAAATCCATGAAACTAATGCAGGTATTGAAAGAACTATGAGTACAAAATCCATTTTATTCCAATTTGAAGAGAAGTACCCACGTATTTTAAAATGATTGAGTTTAATAGTTAACTCGATCAGGAACATTAAAGTAATAATATTGTCACAAAGCAGAATAATAGATTTCTGGGATAAACTCCATGAATCAAAGGCTGCGAGCATTATTGTTATAGCATTAACAATAATTAGGATGAGAATAAAAGTCTCATTCAAAAATAATCGCTTAAGCATATTATTGGTTTATTTGATAGCTTTGAGAATTCTTTCAGACTGAATTAGAACATCTCTCATCAATAGTTTATAAGGCAACTGCTTATGTTTCTTTGAATTTTTAAATTCTTTCAGAATTGTGGTTAATGAAGATGCTGTAATAAGAGATAAATTCAATTCATATTCAAGTTCGCAATCATTTACAAAAGCATCACTAAAATCAGGAGCTACAAGCAATGTTTTAATTACTTTATAATCATTTACGATTGCGAGATTTGTGTAGGCTTTCATTTGTCGTGAAACGGAACTGAATTTATTGTAACCACTTTCCTTTATAGTTTTACATTCAATTAATATT
>JAGGXD010000001.1 GCA_021163295.1 Bacteroidales bacterium | reverse complement strand
TTTAACCATTTTCATTCTTCCAATCAACTCGTTTCCCAGAAATGTTTTTTTCTTAATGTGGTCTTTAATAGCTGATACCTGTTGATTCTTTTCAAAATCACCTCTTACCTGGGCAAAATCAAGAAGCCTGGTTTTTCTATCTCCATCAGCACCAAAACCTGTTTGCTTTGAAAGTGTAAATTCTTTCCTGGCATCATCATAAAGCATTTCGTCAAGATCTGTAACACTCTTCCTCCACTTATTCGCTAATTGGATAATATCCTCCGCTGTGAAATCAGCCAGATCCTTCCCTGTCTCTTTTTGTATAACATCAATAGCCCAGGTCCACTCGTAGGTATAATAATTATTATGAAGGGATTCAAAAACCGTACGAATATCATTTAATGAATCAATTTCTCCCTTTTCAATATCATTCATTAATTTATCAATCTCGTCAAAAGGGGCAATAAGTCCGGCCAGATCAATCCATTTTCCTTTTCCAATTGGGGTATCAGGCTTAAGCCTTTCCCTTATCTCCCGGTTAGTCCTGAATTTAGCTATTTCCAGTCTTTTGATCAGCGAATTCCCAAGAAATTTATCAATCCCCATACCATACAATTTAATTCCCCTCTCAAGAGACGCTTTGGATATCTTTGTATTCTCAAAAGAATAGAAATCAGATTTTTCACCTGAATATTCTTTAAGCTTAATAAGCAGATCGCGCCCTGCTATCATTTTATTTATTGTGAATGGACTGAGCAAATTAAAATTTATAAAGTCGAGTTTCCGTGCATCCTTGCGACGGTCCCTCCTGGGCCACTTTTGGGCATCCCTGATTGTTCCGACACTACGCAAATTTACACCAGGAGCAAGTATGCTTTCATCTTTGCTTTCCACAATATACGAGAATGGCAAATCTGACGTATCAGAATTTTTGTAGTGCCTTCCCATTACCAGGGTAAACGGACCAACCTTCGCAGGCCATAAAAGATAGGAATTGCTGGCTGTTTTTGCCCCCCGCTCAATAATACCCTGATGTATTGGTCCGAGTTTATACATATGGTTACTTTGATTTGAACCACTTCCCGCATTCATAAAAGAAAACATCCCGGCAATAAGTAAGGTAGATTTATGATGTGTTACTGTATAGGGACCGGCAAAAAGAGAACAGGCTTCCCCGTGGTAACCGGCACAATTTGCAAAAAACAAAGAGTTTTCAGCTGAATAGTGTTTTTTTAATACACATGCCTGCCCGATAAAACATTTTTCAATAACTGTCGAATCTGATACAGTTGCACCTGATGATACAATAAAATCCTCCATAATTACACCAGGTCCGATATAGACAGGATCAAGAGAATTGGAATTAATACTCCCATTGGATAACATCTCTGCCCCTTCAATGAAAGTGTTATCCCCGGCAGATATATTTCTAATGATCCTGGAATTTGTAATCCTCACATTGTTACCGATTTTCCCTCTGGCCGAAGTTAATTTTTGTGTGTAATCCCCGATCATCTGAAACAGTTTTTCGATCACATCGGGACGATGTCGGTACAATACCAGGATATATGCCAGATGAGCTGATAATTCATTAAAAATCGGGAGGTTTCTTCCCCCGGTTTCATCCAGAACATTCACTAAAACACCATTACCAAACGAACTTTCTTCATTCACTTCAATAATATCAACATTATCGATAAACGATCCTTCTCCAATATCATAATTCGCAATGTAATTTCTAACCTGTGCAACATAGGAATTATTACCAATTAAACAATTATGCAAAACAGCATCATAAATACCTGATTGCTTTTTCATTCCGTTAGATAGCTCAAATTCTTTATCAAAGTAACCCATTCGTATCTCCCCCGAGAAGGTTGTATTTTTAACATTCGCAGGATTAAAATTATTGGCTACTTCAACCTTTAACCAGTCTTCTGCATAACAGTTTTGCCGGTTAAGCTGTTCTATCTCCTCAGTGGTAAGTTTCCGGTACGAATTCATATTTAATAAATATTTAAAATGGTTAATCTACTCTACCGTTACAGATTTTGCCAGGTTTCTTGGTTGATCAACATTACAACTTCTTAAAACTGCAATATGGTACGAGAGCAACTGAAGAGGTATTACAGTAAGCAATGGAGCCAGAGCAAGAACTGTTGATGGAACTTCAAAAACATGATCCGCAATCTCGCTTATTGTCTTATCCCCCTTATTAACCACAGCAATCACAATTCCTCCCCTGGCTTTAACTTCCCTGATATTACTCACAATTTTCTCATACGAATCATCGTGCGGAGCAATAACCACAACTGGCATGTTTTCATCAATAAGAGCAATTGGTCCGTGTTTCATTTCAGCTGCCGGGTATCCTTCAGCATGTATGTATGAAATTTCCTTTAGCTTCAGGGCTCCTTCCAGGGCAACCGGGAAAAAGTAACCTCTGCCGAGGTAAATAAAATTGTTAGAATTAACATATAACCCGGCAACCTTTTTATAAAGATCATTATTCTTCAGTATCTCTTCTATTTTTGAAGGTACTTTCAGTAACTCGCTAATGAATTTTTTATATTTTTTTTCATCTAAGATAAATCGCTTTTTCCCTATCAGCATGGCCATCATCGTGAGTACAGTAACCTGTGCAGTAAAAGCTTTGGTTGAAGCTACTCCTATTTCCGGACCTGCATGTGTATAGACCCCTCCCTGAGTTTCCCTGGGGATACTGGACCCGGCAACATTACATATACCAAGAACAAGAGCGCCTGCTTCACGCGCCTGGTTCACTGCTGCCAGGGTATCAGCTGTTTCACCACTCTGGCTGATAGCAATTACAACATCGTCAATATGAATCACCGGATTGCGGTATCTAAACTCTGAAGCATATTCAACCTCCACCGGAATCCTTGCAAATTCTTCAAAAAGATACTCGCCAATAAGAGCAGCATGCCATGAAGTACCACAGCCAATAATAATAATTCGCCTGGCATTAACCAGTTTTGGCATCACCTCATGTAATCCTCCAAGGTGAATGGTGTTTCTTTCCTTTGAGATCCTGCCCCTGAAAGTGTCCCGGATTGACCGGGATTGTTCAAATATCTCCTTTAGCATAAAATGCTCAAAGTTTCCTTTATCTATTTCACCAATATCCAGATCAAGGGTCTGGATTTTGGGGGTTAATATATTGTTATCAATAGTTTTCAGACTTAGTTCGCCTTTCGTAACTATGGCAATATTATTATCATTAAGGTAAACAACACTTTTTGTATACTCTACAATAGGTGTGGCATCTGAGGCGATAAAATACTCATCCTTACCAATGCCAATAACCAACGGACTTCCTTTCCTGGCAGCAATAAGTTGCCCGGGTTCATCAGCACAAATAATAACTAATCCATATGCACCTATAACTTTCTTCAGGGCATGACGTACAGCCTGTTCGGCAGAAACCTCTCCTTTAAGATAAATATGTTCAATAAGGTTTGCAAGAACTTCAGTATCTGTTTCGGTATTAAATTTATACCCTTTTTCTATCAATTTATTTTTCAGCCTTGCGTAATTCTCAATAATTCCGTTATGAATTATTATAAAATGTCCGTGCTGAGATCTATGAGGATGAGCATTTGTGTCATTTGGTTCTCCATGTGTTGCCCAGCGGGTATGCCCGATACCAATAACACCATTTAAATCTTTCCCTTTTATGTGTTTTTCAAGATCCCCGATTTTCCCTTTACACTTATATGTTTTTACTTTTTCATCAACAATAGAAATACCGGCTGAATCATATCCACGGTATTCAAGTTTTTTCAGCCCGTTAATAATAACAGGATATGCCTGGTTCTTCCCAATGTAACCAATAATTCCGCACATAAAAGTTAACAGTTTGTAAAGTTAAAAGTAAGTTGCTTTTAGTTGTTAGCAAGTTAACACGTTTTGCCAATATTCCATTATCTTGTATAGGTCATCCTAAACTCAATCCCTCCTGTGTGGTTATACCCGTTAAGCACAGCTCTGTGTGCCCGGTAATAATTTGCATTAACAAATATATAAAGGGTGGGATCATTATAATATCCGGCAAGGTATTTATGAACAAAATCCGAAATATTGAAAGTATATTTTCCTTCTGTAAGATTCCCTCCAAAATACTCTCTGCCAAGAACCAGATCATGTATTGCTTTAAAATTCCCATCATCATCCCGAATTTTTATATCCAAAAAATCCGGTGGAGGGAATTCCAAAGAATAAGGATCATCAGTTGATAAATTAACTACCAGTTCTGCTTTATTTATTGCTATTGGTAAAGAATCGCGCCAGTTTTCAAGTGTAGGAAAACTAAATTTAGTAAATGCCCCCGCCAACCCTTGTACGTAGCTAACACTGTCTTCAATATTATCATTCAGATGGTTGATGCCGTAAGCAGGATCAGCAGTGCTGAAATCATGAGAATACATGTTTATACGTGCAGAACTTTGGCTGATAGAGAAATTATAATATAATGTGTCGGATGAGGGATAATGATAAAATAAAACCATTTCGCTTGCAAATGAAAGCAGGTTGAAATTGGTTAATACTCCATTACCCGACTGTCTGTCTGAAGTGAAATACAAGCCTTTAAATTTCTGCAAAAAGTCGTCCTGTTTGACTAAAACACTTGTATTAGCTTTTATCTTCTCAATAAATGTATTATTCATATATATTTTTATCAAAGTATCATATGCATTGTAATTTGCCGAGCCTACAACATCCTCATAGTATAAACCTTCCTGATTTAAATTTGAGTAATAAGCAGAATCAAGATAAACATCTTTTTTAAGCTCATGGACATTGATTTCCATAATAGAGTTAGTATCACCATATGAATCAATAACTTCAAGAAACACAATAAGAGAATCGATAACCGGCTCCTCGCTGAAAACCAAGCTGTCTGACAATCGCACCTGTGTAATAAAATCAGCTTTTGTAGTACCAAATACAGGATCAATAAATTCACCGGCTACAGCTAATGATATTTCATCTGATCTCAATGAATCTAATGATTCGGTATAAACCTCAACCGGGAACTCATCATAATAATTAACTGAAAACTTGTCGGTTGGGGGCTGAAGATTCTCACCAATAAGGGTTCCTTCATTGTCGCAGGAAGACAGTAAAAATAAACCGCCCAAAAAAAGGACGGAAAAAGAAAAAGTAATATATGAAACCGGCAATTTAAACAGCCGGTTAATAATTGGCAACTTCATGTTCGTATTAATGTATGAGTTCATCATAAAAATCGGAATACTTATCAATATAATCATCCCCTCCATTAAACTCCAGAACAGGTATCCCACGCTCTTCAATAAACGTTTCCAGTCCTGAATTTATTTTCTCACTTCCCATAATAACAGCATCCGAATTTGTAATGGCAAGCTTAGTTAAATTTAAATAACTGGCATCGTTAATTACTTTAATATCATCTTTAGCAATGCCTTCAATCAGAAGCTTCTTTTTAAACGAAGGATTCAGCGACTTTTTAAATTCACTATCATATACCGAATACACTACTTTAGAGTTTGAGAACAAGGGGTTATCAGCAAAGCCTTTCTTAAGATAAAGCGGTACTAAACTTGTAAACCAACCATGACAATGTACAATGTCAGGCGCCCATCTCAATTTTCTTACGGTTTCAAGTACACCACGCGCATAGAAAATTGCCCGTTCATCATTATCACTAAATTCTTCCCCGTTTTTATCAGTAAGAATAAATTTCCTTTGGAAATAATCCTCATTATCAATGAAATAAACCTGCATCCTTGCAGACTGAATGGAAGCCACTTTAATAATTAGGGGATGATCCGAATCGTCAATGATAACGTTCATACCTGATAATCTGATTACCTCGTGAAGTTGATTTCTCCTTTCTTTAACGCATCCGAATTTAGGCATAAAAGTACGTATCTCTCTGCCTTTTTCCTGGATTCTCTGAGGCAAATTACGCCCAATTCGGGACATTTCATTCTCGGGTAAATAAGGGGTAATTTCCTGAGAAACAAATAAAACCTTTTTGTTCTCCATTAAATAGAATATACTTTTATTATATTTTGCAAATTTAGTAAAATTATTGGTAATTTTCAATGTTGGCAGTTCTGTATATTTGCTATAATGCCTGAAAGCTCAAATTCAAATACTTGTACTGAGAATAGTCGAAGTATTCAATAAAAAAAAATAAAGTGCAAAAACAATATATCGTTTAATCCTATTTTGAAGTTTATTTGTTATTTGAGATTTGTTATTTATTTTTAATTTTTAATTTTTAATTACTTTGCGAAGCTATGTTCTTTATCTTTGCTGCAAAATTGATCATAGCATTATTTGGCAGTATATTTTTCATTGAAATTGCTAAAATTGAAAAAGAAATTACTTACTATACTGAATTTTCTTGTTTTCCTTACCCTGGGAATAATTTTACTCTATTTTGCGTTCCGGAATATTAGTTTCCAGGCTCTTCTTTCAGATCTGAAAAATGCAAACTATTTCTGGATACTCCTTTCACTCTTACTAGGTTTCCTGGGGTTTGTTGTACGAGCCTATCGCTGGAAAATGCTAATTGAACCCCTGGGTCATAAACCACCGTTGAAAGATACATTTCATGCTTTAATGACAGGATACCTTGCAAATTATACACTTCCGCGCTTTGGCGAGGTAACTCGTTGTGCTACACTTAACCGCACAAATAAAATCCCAATAGATGCTTTAATCGGGACTGTTATTATTGAAAGAACTATTGATGTGATAATCCTTTTTTCGCTGGTAATAATTATCTTTTTTGCCAGGATTAATTTTTTTGGTCATTTTTTAAAAACTCAGGTTTTTGATCCATTGTACGAAAAAATTATTGCTGCATTAAATTTTTCATCCATTATCTGGATAACAATTATTTCCGGAATAATTATCCTGGTTATTGTTTTTATCCAATACCGGTCAAGATTTTCAGATCTTTCGTTTTACCGGAAAACAAAAAAGATCATCCTGGGAATATTTGAAGGATTGAAAACCGTATTCAGGATGAAAAGGCGGATGGTTTTTATTTTTCATTCTGTTCTATTGTGGTTAATATACTTTTTTATGACATGGGTTGTTGTGTATTCAATCCCTGAAACTTCACATCTAACCGCTCTTGATGGCTTGTTCCTGCTGGTTATCGGTAGCCTGGGTATGGCCGCTCCTGTTCAGGGTGGCATTGGTGCTTTTCACTGGATAATTTATAAAGGGTTAACCATATACGGAATAAGCAGGGAAAAAGGGTTAGTATACGCAACATTGTCGCATGAATCACAAACACTCCTGGTGGTAATTTTAGGGGCTTACTCATTTTTATTGGTTTTTCTTGAGAGAAAAAAAAGAAAAAGGTTATCTTTTCAGGCAGAATCTAAAACTGTTGAATGATGAATAAGTATTCGCTCATTAAATCCAAGATTGTAAGCGGGATTGATCTTTCCCGCCTTCTTTCCTTTTACCGGTTTAGAAACCAAAAAGTTGTTTTTACTAACGGTTGCTTCGACATTATCCACCTCGGACACATTAAATATCTTAGCCAGGCAGCGGATCTGGGTAATATTTTAATCATCGGACTTAATTCCGATTCATCTGTAAATAAGATTAAAGGTCACGACAGGCCTGTGCTTGATCAGAAATCAAGGGCACTAACACTTGCGGCTTTTAGCTTTGTTAACAATATTGTCTTGTTTGATGAAGAAACACCGTACAAATTAATTAAAAAAATCAGTCCTGATATCCTGGTAAAAGGAGGTGATTACAAGCCCGAAGAAATTGTTGGTTATGATATTGTTAAAGATTATGGAGGAGAGGTTAAGATCCTTGATTTTATAAAAGGATATTCCACTTCCGGTATTATTGAAAAAATAAATAAGGGTGAGTAGGGAAAAGCAAAGTGCTGAGTGCTAAGAGCAAAGATAAGAGGTAAAAAACAGAAGATGAGAAGAGCCGTTGTAGAGCCGAATTGAATTCGGCTGAATAGTTTAATGTCAACACTATTCAGGGATTGACAAATCAGTAACTAGTAATTATGCCAAAAACAAAAACAATCTGGGTATGCCAGAATTGCGGTGTTGAATCATCTAAATGGATTGGCCGTTGTCCATCCTGTGGTGAATGGAATACCTATGTTGAAGAAATTGTTAGAAAAATAAGTGCCGGTAAAACATCTGGTTTCACATCCACCGAAACCGCAAAACCAATAACCCTGCAGGAAATTACTTCCTTTGAAGAATCAAGAATTGATACACATAGCATAGAGCTGAACAGGGTTTTGGGTGGAGGTATTGTTCCCGGGTCAGTTATTCTGCTTGGTGGAGAACCGGGAATAGGAAAATCAACATTGGCTCTACAACTATCACTCGGACTAAAAGAGTTGGAAATTCTTTATGTCTCAGGGGAAGAAAGCAACCGCCAGATTAAACTCAGAGCCAGCCGTATCAAGTCAACTCATGAAAATTGTTACATTCTTACCGAAACATCACTGGAAAATGTTCTAACTCAAATAGAAAATACAAAAGCAGAATTAGTAATCGTGGATTCTATTCAAACCATGTTTACGGAAAATATCTCTTCTTCCCCGGGGAGTATCTCTCAAATACGTGAATGTACAGTTCGCCTTCTGAAATATGCTAAGGAAACCGGCGTTCCTGTTTTGCTTATCGGGCATATTACAAAAGAAGGGAATCTTGCCGGACCAAAAGCACTTGAGCATATTGTTGATGTAGTACTGCAATTTGAAGGCGACCAAAATCATTTATACCGCATCCTCAGATCAACAAAAAACCGATTCGGATCAACATCCGAACTGGGTATTTACGAAATGAGAAGCAACGGCCTCAGAGAAGTACACAATCCTTCAGAATTATTAGTTTCTCATATCGATGAAAATCTAAGCGGTGTATCCATTTCTGCAACTATTGACGGGATCAGACCTTTCCTTATCGAAACACAGGCACTTGTGAGCTCCGCAGTTTACGGAACTCCACAACGGTCATCCACCGGGTTCGACCTTAGAAGGTTAAATATGTTACTGGCTGTCTTGGAGAAACGGGCCGGATTCAGACTGGTTGCCAAAGATGTTTTTCTTAATATTGCAGGTGGAATAAAAGTAAATGATCCGGCAATCGACCTGGCAGTTATCTCAGCTGTTTTGTCCTCAAACATTGATATTCCTATCAATAAACGTTTATGTTTTGCCGGTGAGGTTGGTCTTTCCGGCGAAATCCGTCCTGTTAACAGAATTGAACAACGAATTCGTGAAGCAGAGAAACTTGGATTTAGCGAAATGTATATTTCAAAATATAACCGTAAAGGCCTTGATCCTTCAAAGCTTAATATCAAAATCCATTTTCAGTCACGAATAGAAGATCTTATAAAAAGCATTTTCAAACCTTGAACTCTTTATTCTTCACCCCATCACCCCATCACCCCATCACCTCATCTTCTCCTCCTCTTCCCTCTAAACCCTCTAATCCATCTACTCCCTTTTTAATTTTTAATTTCTAATTTTCTTCCTTCCTCTTCCTCACTCACCCTACTCAACAACTCACCTAACTCAACTTTTAATAATCCTCCTCATTAAGCGGATCATAATTGTCTTGTGGATTTGCTTTTTTGTACTTGTCGCAATCGAGTTCAATATTAAAAACACGTGGTGGTTCAAAAACATCTTCAGCCGTTACATTCAGACTATCATTATAAATTTGCTGCATATAAAGACCAAACACCGGAAGAGCCATATTTGCTCCTGATCCAAGTGCTAAACGTTCAAAATGAACCGATCTGTCGGGCCAGCCGGACCATACACCTGTAACCAATTTTGGAGTAACTCCCATAAACCAGCCATCAGACTGGTTTTGTGTAGTACCTGTTTTCCCTCCAATTTCATTCATTAATTCATATTTCCAGCGTAATCTGCGTCCGGTACCATCCTTAACAACTCCTTCTATCAAATTCAGCATTAAAAAAGCATCTGCCTCACTAATTGCTTCCTTAAATGATGGTTTAAAAGTTGAAACAAGATTCCCCTCTTTATCTTCAATTCGGGTAACAAAAAATGGTTTAATATGAACACCTTTATTTGCATAAGTGCTGTATGCTCCAACCATTTCATATAATGACACTTCTGATGTACCAAGAAAAATGGATGGAACAGGATCAATAAAACTACGAATACCCATTTTGTGCATTAAATCACTAACCGACTGAGGGTTAAATTTTTTAATCAACCATGCTGAAACATAATTCTCAGAATGTGCCAATCCAAACTTCAGCGATACCATTTTCCCCCAAAAATCTCTGGGTCCGGTACTTGCAGGACGCCAGACTGAATCATTCACAATAAAGGTTTGTGGCACATTTGGAACCTCATAACAAGGTGTATATCCATCTTGCATTGCCAAAGTATACA
The DNA here is from genome assembly GCA_021163295.1 of Bacteroidales bacterium. GTDB lineage: Bacteria > Bacteroidota > Bacteroidia > Bacteroidales > VadinHA17 > JADFUQ01. Next base: position 9,965 of record JAGGXD010000001.1, on the reverse strand, counting down.
GGAAAGGTTTTATCGTACTCCCAACTTGCCGTTTTTGATTGGTTACCGCATCATATTTGAAGTATCTGAAATCCGGCCCCCCAACATAAGCTTTTACATATCCCGAATGCGGATCCATTGACATAAGTCCCGATCTAACAAAATATTTGTAATACCTGATAGAATCAAGGGGTGACATAACCGTATCAATCTCTCCATCCCATGAAAAAACCTTCATCTCTACCGGCTTGTTAAAGGATGCAATAATTGAATCCTCCAAAACTCCTGCATTTCTTAATTTTCTGTAGCGCTCGGTACGATGGGTCGAAGTTTCCATCAGTTTAGCTATTTGCTCACGATCCAGATCATCAGAAAATGGAGGGTTCTTGTAATTTTCCGCTGCAGCAATAAAAGTTTCCTGCAAATCCTGACTTAAATGTTCTTTTATCGCATTTTCAGCATATCCCTGCATAACGGAATTAATTGTAGTATAAATCTTCAACCCATCACGATATATGTTATATTCCGACCCGTCAGGTTTACTATTTTTTGAACACCACCCGTAAAGAGGATTATTCTCCCACTGATATTTAGCTTCTTCATACTGCTCTTTTGTGAAAAAATATCTTCGCTCAGGTTTGGATCTGTTCATTGTAACACGCAGATATTCCCTGAAGTAAGTAGCTAATCCCAAATCATGGCTTTGTTTCTTATAATCAAGCTCTATTGGCAGGGTTTTAACCGAGTCAAATAATTCTTTCTCCAGATACCCATACTTCAACATTTGTGATAGCACAACATTTCTCCTGTGAAGAGTTTCATCATATCTCCTTAAAGGATTATAATATGATGAATTTTTTAACATCCCCACTAACATTGCCGACTCTTCAAGATTCAGTGAATCAGGCGAACAATTAAAATATATTGAAGCTGCTGAATTTATACCAACTGCCTGATTCAGAAAATCAAACACGTTCAGATACATTGTAATTAACTCATTTTTTGTGTAGCTCTTTTCCAGTTTAACTGCTGTTACCCATTCTCTGAACTTTGTAATGCCCAGTTTCGCTATTTTCACCAGCGCGAATTTGTAAGTTGTAGTATCGCGGGGAAAAAGATTTTTTGCCAGTTGCTGCGTAATGGTACTACCCCCTCCCGAACTCGATTCTCCCTGTAATATTGTTTTATAAACCACTCTTCCCAGGCCCCTTATGTCAATACCTGAGTGCTTAAAAAACCTAATGTCTTCTGTTGCAATTAATGCATCAATAACATAAGGAGAAATTTCATCTATGTCTGTCCATGTCCTGTTTATTATATAGAATTTCCCCAGCAAATTTCCATCTTCAGACCATACTTCAGAAGCCAGATCGTTTTTCGGATTCTCAAGCTGTTTAAAAGAGGGCATAGGTCCGAAAACATCAAATGAAATCAGTATAAACAGAAGAATGCCAAGAACAAACGGGAATGAAAAAATACCCCAAAACCAATATAAATATTTTTTGTACTTTAATTTCGCAGAAACCATAGAGTTGAAAGTTGAAAGTTTGTAAAGTTAAAAGTTTATAAAGTTCAATCCCCTCTAATCCCTCTATCCCATTCTTCCTATTTGCACCAAAAATACTAAAACTTTAAAGAATATATGCTCTTAAATTTTGAACTTAGTCTTCTATTTCATTTACTTTGTGCAAATTTTTTACCATTTATTCCTTTAATCATTTACGCATTTATTAATTCATAAGGTTGCAAAATATGATCGAAAATCTAGTTATTGTTGAGTCACCGGCGAAAGCAAAAACCATAGAAAATTTTCTTGGTAAAGATTTTATTGTTAAATCCAGCTTTGGTCATGTTCGTGATCTGTCCAGGAAAAATTTTGGTGTCGAAATTGATAACAATTATTCTCCACAATATATTGTGTCAGATGACAAGAAAAAAGTTGTCGCTGAATTGAAAAAACTGGCAAAAGATTCCGGGGTTGTATGGCTTGCTACTGATGAAGACCGGGAAGGAGAAGCTATAGCGTGGCATCTGTCCGAAATATTGAAATTGCCTCCTGAGAATACTAAACGCATTGTTTTTCATGAAATTACGAAAGATGCTATTCGTAATGCTGTTGACAATCCCAGGAAATTAAATATTGATCTGGTAAACGCGCAACAGGCACGCCGGATTTTAGACCGGCTTGTTGGTTTCGAATTATCCCCTGTTTTGTGGAAAAAAATTCAACCTAAACTTTCAGCCGGCAGGGTTCAGTCAGTAGCTGTAAGATTATTGGTTGAAAGAGAAAGAGAGGTACTGCATTTCAACCCTGAATCAAAATTTAAAGTTTATGGTACATTTAGCTTTTTTGATGAACAAGGGAAAAAAGTTGAACTTAAAGCAAACGTATCTAACCGCTTTCCCAATCCGGATGAAACCAGGAAATTCTTAAATCATTGCAAAGATGCTGATTTTGAGGTTGTTGATATAATAACAAAACCATCCAGAAAATCTCCTGCACCACCCTTTACAACCTCAACCCTACAACAGGAAGCCAGTAGAAAACTAGGTTTCTCCGTATCGCAAACTATGACAGTTGCGCAAAAACTATATGAAGCCGGATTTATTACCTACATGAGAACTGACTCTGTAAATCTTTCAAATCTTGCCCTTACAAATGCGTCACAAACAATAACACAGGAGTTCGGGGAAAAATATGCTAAAACACGCAAATATAAAACCAAAGCAAAAGGAGCACAGGAAGCACATGAAGCAGTAAGACCAACATATATTCAAAACAAAACCATTAAAGGGAACAGTTCCGAACAACGACTTTATGATTTAATATGGAAACGGACTATTGCTTCACAAATGAGCGAAGCACAACTTGAAAAAACTGCTGTCACAATTAATATTTCCAATAGTGACATAAGGTTTATTGCATCCGGAGAAGTGATGAAATTTGACGGATTCCTGAAAGTATATATTGAATCGGTAGATGACCAATTGGATGATTCTAACGGTGGGATACTCCCCCCAATCAATAAGGGCCAAATTTTGAATTACGAGATCATCAATGCTTATGAACGGTTCTCAACTCCACCACCAAGATATACTGAAGCCAGTCTGGTAAAAAAACTTGAAGAACTTGGTATTGGTCGTCCTTCAACATACGCTCCAACAATTTCAACTATCCAGCAAAGAGGTTATGTTTTCAAAGAAGACCGCCCCGGTTTCAACAGAAATTTCACTGTTATTTCTTTATCAAAAGGGAAACTTGAAGAAATAACTAAAACCGAGAAAGCCGGTACTGAAAAAAAGAAACTATTCCCCAAAGATATTGGAATAGTTGTTAACGATTTTCTTATTGAGCATTTTAAAGATATTCTTAATTATAATTTTACAGCTTCTGTAGAAAAAGAATTTGATGAAATTGCTGCCGGAAAGCTGGACTGGACTAAAATGATTGATGTCTTTTATAAATCATTTCATGCAAAAGTTGAAAAAAGTCTGGCAATTTCTGTAAAAAAAACCGGCGAACGGCAACTTGGTAATGACCCTGATACAGGAGACCCAATTATTGTTAGAATTGGCAAATTTGGTCCTTTTGTTCAACTGGGCGACAGTAATAAAGATGAAAAACCCAGGTTTGCCAGTCTGCTTAAAGGACAGCTTATTGAAACAATTACACTCGAAGAAGCCCTTGAATTATTCAAACTTCCAAGAACAATTGGCAACTTTGAAGATAATGATCTAATTGTTGGTATAGGGAGGTTCGGACCATATGTCAGACATAATAATAAATTCTTTTCGCTTAAAAAAGATATAGACGATCCATTGACTATAAATAAATCAAGAGCAATAGAACTGATCGAAGAAAAAAGGGATATTGAAAAAAAGCGTATTATTAAAAGTTTCCCAAAAAATCCCGACCTGAAAGTTCTTGCCGGACGCTATGGCCCATATATCTCTTATCAAAAGAAAAACTTCCGTATTCCACGGAAAAATGAGCCCGAATCTCTTACATTTGAAGATTGTATGAAAATTATTGAAGAAGGACATAAGAAAGAAAGGCAAAAGACAAAAGGCAAAAGGCAAAAGTAAAGAGTTGAGTAGTCACTTTTAACTTTATAACTTTTAACTTTATACATTTATATTTTTAACCTATGGACCTGAATTACTATTTCGATCCTGTAAGTCTGGATAAACCGGATTTTGAGCTTTTGCCATCCCGGTCTCTATTCAGTAGAAATATTCATATTCATACACCCGACACTCCGATTAATGATATAAATAACTATGATATTGCAATTTTGGGAGTGCGCGAAGACCGGAATTCTCCAAATAAGGGTTGCTCTGAAGGCCCTGACAAGATTAGAACCTGGTTATATCAACTTTCAAAACCAAAGAAAAAATTTAAAATTATTGATCTGGGAAATATAAAGAAGGGAGAAAATGTTGAAGATACATACTTTGCACTACGGGATGTGGTTTCAGAACTTCTAAATCAAAATGTATTCCCGCTTGTCATTGGAGGAAGTCAGGATCTTACTTATGGCATTTTTAATGTATACAAGGAAAACAATACTTTTTTAAATCTTGTAACTATCGATTCCAGAATAGATTGGAAAGATGATCCCGAACTAATTAGCTCACAGTATTATCTTAATAAAATTATTTCCGGAAAAGAAATTTATGTACAATACAATAACATTGGGCATCAGGTCTATTTGACGGATGATAAATTATTAACCGAACTTCACCAAAAACATTTTAATTCATTCCGTGTCGGTGTGGTACGGTCAGATATTACTGAAATGGAACCGGTGTTGAGAGATGCGCATGTTGTTAGTCTTGATATTAGTGCTGTAAGACAATCTGACTCACCGGGACATTTTAGCCCTTCACCAAACGGATTTTACGGTGAAGAAATTTGTCAGCTAGCTAAATTTGCCGGACAAAGTGATAATTTGCAGGTATTTGGCATTTTTGAAACTAACCCTGTTCTTGATGTAAACAATCAATCGTCCAGACTGGCAGCACAGATTATCTGGTATCTGTTCGAAGGATTGTCGCAGAAAATTATTGAAAATCCGGCTAAGCAAAAAAACCGGTTTACAAAATATATTGTAAATTTAAGTGGTACCGGAAAAGATATTGTTTTTTATAAAAGTAATCATACTGAAAGATGGTGGCTCAAAGTGCCTGTATCAAACAATTCTGCAAAAACTGAATTTATTGCATGTACATATAATGATTACATGAAGGCAAGCAATCAGGAAATACCAGATCGTTGGTGGAAAACCTTTCATAAACAAGAATAACTTCCGTTTATCTAAAAAAAGCAACCCTTTATCATCCAAAATTCAATATCTGCCAAAATTATTCTGAGCTCCAAATTGATCTTCCCACTGTTACCCTGACATGTCGCTGACCATCAGAGATTAAGAAAATAAGCACAGAAATCATTTTTATAAATAATTTTCATATAAAGGCCTATTTTATTTTACTTTTACAACCTATTTTACTTTTTATCCGTATATCATCAATATGTTGGAACATAATATAATCATTGTTCTTCATTGTTAATTTGATTGAAAATACTATTTTTACTAACACAAAAAGAAGATACTTATATAAGTTAATTGCTAAAAGGGAAGAAAGTTTGACGAAAAGAGTCAACATTATCACACTTTTATCATATATCTCTCTGATGTGCCTGGGACAACAGGATCCACAAATCAGTCAGATAATGTTTAACCAGATGTTTATTAACCCGGGATATGCAGGAAGTAATGATATGATATGTTTTACTGCTCTGAACCGCCAATCCTGGGTGGGATTTGACGGGGCTCCCTCCACTACGCTTTTTCATATAAATGCCCCTTTTAACTTGTTTGGGGTTAACAGCGGAGCCGGATTATCAATTATGAACGACCAGGCAGGATTTAATGATAATATAAACATCAATTTTTCTTATGCTTACAAAATCAATCTTGCATCCGGCAAGCTTGGTATTGGCCTGGGTTTAGGGATGATGAATAAAGCATTAGAGCCTAATTGGACAATTCCAACAAGCGATTATCATACTCCTGCCAGTGGCGACCCTTTAATACCCGAGAATAATGAAAGTTATTTAGCTTTTGATATGGGTTTTGGAGCATATTATAAAACCCGCGAATTTTATGTTGGCATTTCCTCTACTCATTTAAACGAGGCTAAAATTAGATATTCTAAAGGAACCCCTTACCTGAAAAGACATTATTATATTATTGCCGGGTACCATTTGCCAATAAATAATCCAATGATTGAGGTTACACCCTCAATTTTTCTGTTTTCCGATGGAAGAACATCACAACTTAATATAAATACTAATGTTCAATACAATAAAAAATTCTGGGGTGGCGTTACTTACAGAGCAGGAGATGCCATTATCGGGTTAGTGGGGATTGAGCTTTTTAACGGAATAAGAGTTGGTTACGCTTACGATTTTGCAACTTCTGATATAAGAAAAAATAGTAGTGGCAGCCATGAATTAATGGTAAATTATTGTTTCAATCTGAGCATAAACAGAAGTCCAAGAAGTTACAAAAGTGTAAGATTTCTATGATTATTAAAAAAAATTAATTTACTTGCAAAATAAAACTGAAACAGACATGAAAAAAATATTCCCTTTCTGTATTATTCTGGCAATGATAATTGTATTAACCAGCTGCGGAGGTTCCTCTCTCAACGGTGAGCTGGTGGGAGTTAGTGGCAGAAAAAAATGGTATGAACCTACTCCACACGGAATGGCATTTGTCCCTCAGGGAAGTTTTAATATGGGTCCAAGCGATCAGGATCCTGCTTTTTCAATGGATGCATTCACAAAAACTGTAACCGTTGACGCTTTTTGGATGGATGATACTGAAATCACAAATAATGAGTATCGCCAGTTTGTAAACTATGTCAGAGACTCAATCCTGCGCTATAAGCTTGGAGATGCCGGAATTGAAGGATTCTTTAAGGCAGATGAAAACGGAGATCCTTACGATCCACCTGTTATCGACTGGGAAACGGAAATTGACACAGAGGTTGAAGAAGTCGCTGACATTGTCGAAGAAATATATTATCCTGAAAACGAAAGATTTAATAACAGGAAACAGGTAGATACACGGAAACTTATTTATACATACTTCTGGATCGATCTTCAGTCAGCTGCCAAGGAATCAAGCCGGTATAATCAGGAAACTAAGTCATATGATGGAGAAATAGCTAATCAGGATGGAGAAATTATCGCAATAGAGAATCGTTCATCTTTTATCATGCACGACGAAGTACCATGTTATCCTGATACACTTGTTTGGATCAGGGATTTTACCTATTCTTATAATGAACCATATGCAAATATGTATTTCTGGCATCCCTCTTTTGATGATTATCCGGTTGTTGGTGTTACATGGAAACAAGCAAATGCTTTTAGCACCTGGAGAACAAATTATTTAAATGATTACCTTTCGCAACAGGGTAATACCTGGGTTCAGGAATACCGTCTTCCTCTTGAAACAGAATGGGAATACGCTGCACGAGGTGGTTTAGATCATTCTATGTACCCATGGGGTGGACCATATGTCAGAAATGACCTTGGTTGTTTTCTGGCTAACTTTAAAACATTACGTGGTAATTATATTGATGATGGATCGCTGATTGCAAACAAAGTTGCTTCTTATTCAATGAATGAATTCCAGTTGTATGATATGGCAGGCAACGTGGCAGAATGGACATCAGGTGCTTATGACGAATCAGCATATGTGTTCACTAATGATATGAATCCAAATTACCAGTATAACGCACGTGCGAATGAGCCTCCCGTTATGAAAAGGAAAGTAATACGCGGCGGTTCATGGAAAGATATTGCATATTACCTTCAGGTTAGTACAAGGACATATGAATATCAGGATTCTGCAAAATCATTTATAGGATTTAGAAATGTTCGTTCATATATGGGATTATAAATAATTATTTTAAGAATTAATAATAAAATTCAACTACTATGAATTTAACTGAGTTAGTACAAAGCAGCGGCTGGAAAAACTTTATGGCAAAGCTTTATGGCCTTGGCGCTTCTATCGTAATTGTGGGTGCACTTTTTAAAATTCAACACTGGTCACTCGCTGGTCCGATGTTGACTGTAGGACTTCTTACAGAAGCAGTAATTTTCTTCTTTTCAGCATTCGAGCCACTTCATGAAGAGGTTGACTGGACACTTGTTTATCCTGAACTAGCGGGAATAGGAGATGATGATGACTTTGATCAAAAGCCAACTTCTGTTGGCAGAGGAAGCAGTTCTGCTTTAGAAAAGTTTGATGCTCTTCTCGAGCAAGGGGAAATTACACCTGATCTTTTTAATAAGCTTGGGAAAGGGCTTAGTAAACTTAATGATACTACTGAGAAATTATCTGATTTATCTGATGCCGGAGCAGCAACAAACGAGTATGTAAATAATATTCAACAAGCTGCTACAACCATTAATACTTATACAGAATCATATGCTAAATCAACCGATGAGCTGAAAGATTCTGTCACCAGGCTTTCCGGTTCATACGATAAAACAGCTAACCTTATAACGGAATCAGGGAATAATTATCAGCAATTATCCGAATCCTTCTCACTTATTGAAGGTGGTAGTAAATCATATGGCGAACAACTTGAGTCTCTTAACAAAAATCTTTCTGCTCTGAATGCCGTTTACGAGCTTCAATTGCAGGGAACAGACAGCCATCTTAAAACCTCTGATGCTCTCTATAAAAACCTTGATGAAATGATGGCTGATTTGCAAGATACTGTTGAAGATACCAAGAAATATCGCGAAGAAGTTTCAAAGCTTGGTGAAAACCTGTCTGCCCTGAATACAGTATACGGTAATATGTTATCGGCTATGAACGTAATGGGCAAATAGTACAATATTAGTTTTTAATTATAAACTTCATCCTTGAATTATGGGTCACGGAAAAGAATCCCCAAGACAAAAAATGATTGGTATGATGTATTTGGTGCTTACAGCTTTGCTGGCATTGAATGTGTCGAAAGATGCCGTGGAAGCTTTTAAACTTGTTGACAAAAGTCTTACCAAAACTACTGAGAATTTCACTGTTAAAAATGATATGATCTACCAGGAATTCGATCAGGCTGCCAGTGAAAATCCACAAAAAGCAGGCCCCTGGAAAAACATTGCGTACGAGGTTAAGGAACGTGCTAACGAAATGTATGAATATATCCAGGAGTTAAAAGTCGAAATCATTAAGACAGCCGAAGGAGAAGATAGCGAAGCCTTTACAGCAGATGGAGAGATCGAAGTCGATAATATCCATAAAATTGACGAGAATAATATTCCCTCACAAATACTTGTCGGATCAGACCAGAATGGAAAGGGATTTGACATGAAAGCCGCCATTGAAGATTATCGTTCGTTTTTACTGGATATCATTGGAAATAAGGATATTAGTGCCTCAAATTCAATCGAAGGCAGTCTTAATACAGATGATCCGGTAGTTAAAGGAGAAAAGGTGCTTTGGGTTAATCATATGTTTCAGGCATCGCCACTTATTGCTTCAATTACATTACTTTCCAAATTACAAAGTGATATTAGGAATACTGAAGCTGAAACTCTTAATTTCCTTCATCAACAAATTGACGCAGGGGCTTTTAAATTTAATAGCCTGATCCCAACTATAATTACTAAATCTAACTATGTTATGAGAGGTAACGAATACCAGGCTGAGGTATTCATTGCTGCAACAGATACAACCCAACAACCTGAAGTTTTAGTTGGCAAATATGAAACTACTGTTAGTGCCAGCGGAATAAAGGAATATCGTATGATCCCTGGTTATGAAACATTAACTGTTGATGAACGCGGACGGGGAATATACAAGAGAAAACCTACTGCTCTTGGAGAAAAAACCTGGGGTGGATTAATCAGAATGAAAGCCCCTGATGGAAATATAGTTAGTTATCCTTTCGAA
>JAGGXD010000212.1 GCA_021163295.1 Bacteroidales bacterium | reverse complement strand
CTATTTGACAACATATACAAATTTTTCACTAAGAATATTGATAGAAAAGATATATCTGTTAACAGAGATAACTACTTTTTGGTTAATATCCTTTCCTGCTTCATAATTTTCTGGTTGATAATTTTTGGGATAATTAAAATATTTGATGGAGATTGGTCAGAGGTTTCTATTAATTTTTCAACCGCATTGCTTATTTTCGTTCTTCATCAAATTTTTATCCGTACAAGAAAGTTTTTTTTCTTTTCCTATTTTCTTTTTATTGTTATCAATGTTTTTCTGTTTTATCTTCTTTTCACTTTAAAAACGCCCAGGATATTAATCTGGTTTACACTTATACCACCATTAACAATACTATTATTTGGAAGGAAGCAAGGGGGTATACTTGCAGCAGGGTTGCTTGTACTGTTTGTTTTTATATTCTTTGTTCCAATCACTTCTATATCAATTGTTTTTGATTTAAAAATTAAGCTAACCTATATAGCTACGCACATTTTTCTGTTTTTACTGAGCTATTTCTTCAATACTCAATATGAGCGAAACTTAAAAGATTTAGAAATATCGAAGGAAGAAGCCATTAAAGCAAATATTGCCAAGAATGATTTCGTCTCAAAAATGTCACATCAACTCCGGACCCCTCTTTATAATATTGTTGCTCTTGAGAAAATGATAAGTGACCTGAACCCGACAAACAAACATAAAGAATTACTGGATACACTTATCGCTTCTACGAATAATCTTGTAGATGTTGTCAATAACATTGCCAATTTACCAGGTATTAGTATTAGTTATGAAAAGAGAGGGAAAATAAAATTTGACCTTTTTTCAACCCTATCACACATAGTAGATTCTTTCCCATCTGAAACAAAAAAGAGCATTAATTTCCATGTTAATGATTTTGAAAATTTCGATCAGGAAATAATTGGGGATCCGGTTCTGGTAAAACAACTCATTTTAAATATTCTTGAAAAAATAATACCTTTTAAAGCAGATAAGATTTCACCAACAACCATTACTGTTACAAATCTAAAAGAAACATCGGATAATATCGAATTGGCTTTTACTATTGAAACTAACCGGATCACACACGAGAATATTACAGATAATGGATTCTATAATAACAAGCAGAATGAACAATTAGTTGATCTTTCAATTTCCGAGAAACTACTTAAAACACTGGGAAGGAAATTGGAATATAAGGAAATAAAAGAAAAGTCACTTTTCATATTCTCACTTGAATTTGAAAAAGTAGTTTATCAAGAAGCTGCTGCTATAAGAAAAGAAAAGATTAACCTGATCGATTCAAATATCCTGATAGTTGAAGATAATGAAATAAACCAGCAGATAATGAAATTAAGTCTGATTAAGCTGGTGAAAAGTGTTGATGTTGCAGGGAATGGAAAAATAGCTCTCGACATGTTTGGACTAAACCGGTATGATATTATTCTAATGGATATTCAAATGCCAATTATGAATGGAATTACAGCAACAAAAAAAATCCGTGAAATTGAAAAAAGCACTAATACGCATACTCCAATAATAGCAATTACTGCAAACGCAATGCTTGGTGATAAAGAGACATGTCTTTCAGCAGGTATTGATGACTATTTAAGCAAACCATATCAAATGGAAGACCTTCTTAGCAAAATGAAGGATCTTTTGTCTTAACATTAAACTAGCCTGATCCCTATCACAAGAATATCATCAACTTGCTCATACTCCTCCCCTTTCCAGTCTTCAATACTTTTTTCAAGGGAATCTTTTTGTTCCTGTAATGGTAAATTATGAATAGTAAGTAACAGATGCCGGAAACGTCTGTACATAAATTTTTTTCCATTTGGACCACCAAACTGATCGGGATATCCATCTGAAAACAAATATATCATATCACCCTTTTTGATAGAAACAGAATGATTAGTGTAATCATTTTGTTCATTCAATAAATGTTTTAATCCAATAGAAAAGCGATCAGCTCTGGTTTCAATCAGTTTGTTATCGCGGATCAAATATAAAGGATTAAAAGCCCCGGCGTATTCAAGTTGCTTTTTATCGCGATCAAAAACACAAAAAGCAAGATCCATCCCATCCTTTAACAAATAGTCTTCCTCATCTCTGTGAAAAGTATTTTCAATTCCCATACTAAGGATGTTCAATATTTCAGATGGTTTTTCAATTCCCTGAACCTTAATAATATTTTCAAGTATCTTAAATCCTATCAACGACATAAAAGCGCCCGGCACACCATGTCCGGTACAATCTACAGCAGATACAAATACCTTATTATTCCTTTCGGTAAGCCAGTAAAAATCACCACTTACAATATCTTTAGGTCTAAATAAAATGAATGAATCAGGAAACAACTTTTTGAACATTATGTCAGAAGGTAAAAGAGCTTCCTGTATTTTTTTTGCATATTGTATACTGTCTGTAATGTTTTTATTCTTAATTGCTAATTCCTCTCTTTGTTTTTCAACTTCTCTTGAAGCTATATCTTTTTCAATTAATACCTGATTGGCTTTACGCAGACTCCTGGTTCGATATTGAATAAAAAAATAAACCAGGATAATAATTATAATCCCGTAAATAAAATATACAATATCAGTTCCCCAAATAAATGTTTCTGCCTGCATATTATTTTTCTTTTACGCTGGCACCTCCCGGAAAAATCATTTGTTTGAATTTTATTGAAGGCGAATGAATAAAATCACCCAATTTCAGGGTTTCCCATTTTTCATCAATATTTCTTATTGTTGTATCATCAGAAACAATCACATTTGGCCAATCCCTTTCAAATTGGTTAAGTTTAGATTTCCTTGTTGCATCAATTATAAGACAGTGTGTTCCAGTTTCAGGTTTAATTAAGCGAATGTCCCGTTCCGGTTCAATATTTCCAAATGTAATCCATACAAGTATTGAAATTTCATTTATATCAATACCATAATCAATCATGACAAGAATTTTTATGCCGGGAACAACAATTTTATTCAAAAGATTCTTTCCCGTTTCATAAAATTGTTCTTTTTCGTTTTTCAGGATTGAAACAAATAAAACAGGGATTTTTTTCTTTAAAAGCGAAACATTCACTCCTGAAATTTGCGGTTCCTGTTTAGTTATTTTCACTATTTTATCAATCTCAATTTTGCTAAATTGGTTTTGTTTTACTGCTGTTTTGGAAGAAGTATTTGTAGCATCAATACACAATTTACTCCCATAAGCCAATTGGGAAGACGAGTGGTCAAGAATATCAAGAGGTCCTTTGCTAAAGTGAAAGTCTCTGGATAATTTAACATTATCAAATATATATTTGACAAGTTTCAGATAATTATGAATGTCAATTTCCTCCCCGGTAATTACCATTACTTTTGTAAACATCATCTGACCTGCACCCCAAATTGCATTCATTACTTTTTGTGCCTGACCATGGAATGCATTATTTATCTTTATAATAGTCATGTTATGTGCAACCCCCTCCGGAGGCATTTCCATATCCAGAATTTCGGGGATCATGGTCAATTTCATTGGTGTCAGGAATATCCGTTCAGTAGCCTTGATTATCCAGGCGTCTTCCTGTGGGGGTATACCAACAATTGTCGCAGGATATACTGCATTTTTTTTATGTGTAATACATGTAACATGAAATTTCGGGAACCAGTCAGGTAAAGAATAAAATCCTGTATGATCACCAAATGGCCCTTCCCATGCCAATTCTTCTTCAGTGTCAATATATCCTTCAATTATAATATCTGCCTCATCCGGAACTTCAAGATCATTAGTAATGCATTTTACCATATTCACTCTCCTTTTTCTAATGAATCCGGCCAGCATATATTCATCAATATTGTCAGGCAGTGGGGCAGTTGCACTGTAAGCAAGAACAGGATCACCTCCCAGGGCAACAGAAACAGGCATTTTCTTTGCAATTGCCTTATATTGATTATAATGGCGTGCGCCTGTTTTATGGGGATGCCAATGCATACCTGTTGTAATCTTGTCGAACAACTGCATTCTATACATTCCCACATTTCTTGTATTATTTTGAAGATCGCGGGTAATAACCATAGGAAGTGTAATAAACCGGCCACCATCTTCGGGCCAGCATTTTAATACAGGAAGCATATTAAGATCCGGCGTTTTGTGAATTACCTCCTGGCATCTTCCCTTACCGGAAATTATTTTAGGCATCCAGGATCCCAGCATCTTCAACAAAGGCAGAATTTTAATTTTCCCCCATAAATCTTTCCGGGGCCTGGTAAACTGCCGGAAAATTGTTTCAATTTCTTTGCCAATTCTATCCAGGTCATTTGTGCCAAGGGCTAAACACACCCGGTTATTCGATCCCATAGCATTGATCAGAACGGGGAATGCTGTTCCGGTATTTTCAAATAACAGAGCTTTCCCTCCTCCTTCAGATTTAGAAATCCGGTCAGTTATTTCAGTTATTTCAAGTTCCGGATTAATATATTCTTTTATATGAACGAGTTCATTATTTTCTTCAAGTATGTTAATAAAGCGCTTCACTCTATCAGATGTAATTATTATCCAAAAATCAAACAACAAGATACAAAAAAAGACATTCCTAAGAATGCCTTTTTCGCATGTAATATCAGATATCAAAGAATTTATTTCTTAAATGCAATATCTTCAATCATTTTTGTTGAAAGCGATTTAGGTCTTTCAATCGGATATCCAAGAGCACGATCCCAGATAATATTGGATACTACTCCAATAGCACGACCAATACTGAAAAGTACCGTATAAAAATCATACTCACGAATCCCATAGTACCATTGAATAACTCCTGATTGAGCATCAACATTTGGCCAGGGATTTTTAGCTTTTCCATGTTCTCTCAAAATATCAGGTACAACCTGGTACAAAGAGTCTACATATTTAAAGATCGGGTCATCAGGCAAATGCTTCAAGCAAAAATCACGTTGGGCTTTATACCTTGGATCTGTTTTTCTTAACACAGCATGACCATAGCCCGGAATTACCTGTCCTGAATTTAATGTATCCCAAACAAATTTTTTCATTTCCTCTTCACTTGGTGTTTTACCACCCATTTTGTCCATAACTCCTTGTATCCAGCGAAGCACCTCCTGGTTTGCAAGACCGTGTAACGGACCGGCAAGACCATCGACCATTGCAGAGATTGCGTAATAAATATCTGACAGAGCACTGGAAACCAGGTGTCCTGTATGAGCACTTACATTTCCGCTCTCATGGTCACTATGAAGAATAAAATACAATCTTGACATATCATCATAGGGTTTATCTATTCCCATCATATGTGCAAAATTTGCTCCGAAATCCATCTCAGGATTTGGGGCTATAATATCTGCATTCTTATATGTTTTCCGGTAGATATAAGCACCTATCTCAGGCAATTTTGCAAGCAGATTCATAGCATCTTCATATGTTGGATCCCAATAATCCATTTTGCTTATCCCTTTCTGATAACCTTTAACAAATTCAGATTCCTTTTCCATTGAAAGTACAGCTGCGGAAAACATTACCATAGGGTGCGTCCCTTCAGGAAGTGCATCAATAACATCAAAAACATATTTGGGGACAATTTTTCTTTGCTTGAATTCTTCTGCTACTTCATTAACTTCATTTTCTGTTGGCAGATCGCCTGTTAAAAGCAGATAAATAAATCCCTCAACAAAAGGTATTTCTGAACCATCTTTTGGTTTGGGTAATTTTTCAAGCACTTCAGGAATCGTATAACCACGGAATCTAATTCCTTCGTAAGGATCGAGATATGAGATATCCGTTACCAGGCATTTAATCCCGCGCATACCACCAATAAGCTTAGTAATTGTAACATCACCGACAACCACATCACCATATTCTTTAATCAATTTTGTAGTCCGTGGACGCCAATCTTCAATCTTTTCTTGTAATTTTTTCTTTAAATCAGACATTTTTTAGATGGGTTTTTGATTAATAAAATTATTAATTTCACTAAAAATAAGTGATATTCCCATTAAAACCTAAGATATTTATATGCTTTAAATCAGGTTTATGAAAAAAAACAAAGAATTTTAATTGTCATTTTTCTCTGAAGTCGGATTGTTATTCTCGCTTTTCTTTTTCTCGTCATCCTGCTTGCTTTCCTTTTCCGCTTTTGCATCTTCCGTTTCTTCAGCTTTCAGGGTTTCATCAGTTTGGATTTTTTCCGGTTCTGCTTTCATCTCCTCTTTTTCAACAACCTTAGTTTCAGGGACTTCCCTGGGCGTTTCGTTGCCCCCTTTAATGCCTCGTCTGGTACGTGAGCGTTTGGGTTTTTTACCCTCTTTAGTCGCTAAAAGGTTTTCATTGTAATCAACCAGCTCAATAATGCACAATTCTGCATTATCTCCAAGACGGGATCCGATTTTTAAGATTCTTGTATATCCCCCGGGTCTCTCAGCAATTTTCGGAGAAACCTCTCTGAATAATTCTGAAACTGCATATTTATTCTTAAGATAACTAAACACTACCCTTCTGGAATGAGTAGTATCACTTTTTGATTTTGTAATTAAAGGCTCAACAAAGGTTCTAAGTGCCTTTGCTTTAGCAGTTGTTGTTTGTATTCTTTTATGTAGAATCAACGATGATGCCATATTTGCAAACATTGCCTCTCTATGAGCTTTTGTTCTGCCTAAATGATTAAATCCTTTTCGATGTCGCATTTCTCAAAATTCGATTACCTGTTATTCAAAAAAATTATTCCTTATCTAACTTATATTTACTTGTATCCATACCAAAATTAAGGCTCATTGACTTCAGAAGGTCTTCAAGTTCAGTAAGAGATTTTTTTCCAAAGTTTCTAAACTTAAGCAGGTCATTCTTGTTATACTTAACAAGTTCTCCAAGAGATTCAACCTCAGCTGCTTTCAAGCAATTCAGAGCACGAACGGACAGGTCAAGATCAACAAGCTTTGTTTTAAGTAATTGCCTCATATGAAGCACTTCCTCATCAAACTCTTCATTAGCAAATTTTTCATTTGTATCTAAAGTGATCTTCTCATCAGAGAAAAGCATAAAGTGATAGATTAGAATTTTTGCTGCCTCTTTTAGTGCTTCTTTTGGAAATATTGAACCATCTGTTTGTATCTCAAAGATAAGCTTCTCATAATCAGTCTTCTGCTCTACCCTATAGTTTTCAATAGAATACTTTACATTCTTAATAGGTGTAAATATTGAATCAAGAGCAATCAGTCCATATTCCATTTCAGGTGGTGCATTTTCTTCAGAAGCCACATAACCCCTGCCTTTATTAATTGATATCTCCATCTGAAGTTTTACATCAGGTTCTAATCTGCAAATGACATGATCGGAATTCAGAACCTCAAAGCCATTTAAAAACTCTGAAAGATCACCTGCCTTGAATTCTGTTTTACCTGAAATATTCACCAATATCTTTTCGTTATCTACATCTTCAACCTGTTTTTTAAACCGAATTTGTTTAAGGTTGAGAACGATCTCGGTCACATCTTCCATAACACCCTTTATGGTTGAAAATTCGTGATCAATACCATCAAATTTAACAGTAGTAATTGCATACCCTTCAAGCGAAGAGAGCAGGATTCTTCTTAGGGCATTACCTACAGTAATCCCATATCCGGGTTCTAAAGGACGAAATTCGAACTTACCAAATTTTTCATCCGATTCGATCATTATTACTTTATCGGGCTTTTGAAATGCTAGTATGGCCATATATCAATATCTTAAAAAATTATTTCGAATATAATTCAACTATTAATTGTTCTTTGATATTCTCAGGAATATCTTCTCTTTCAGGTACATTCAGAAACTTACCTGCTAATAGATCCTGATCCCATTCGAGCCAGGATGAGTTAGAATATCGTACAGTCTCAAGGGAATTTATTACTACCTCAAGAGATTTTGATTTCTCACGAACACCAACAATATCACCAGCCTTAAGTAATAATGAAGGAATATTGGAAACCTTTCCATTTACAGTTATGTGCTTATGTGATACAAGTTGCCGTGCACCGTTTCTGGTTGGTGCAATACCCAACCGATATACTACATTATCCAGTCTTGACTCAAGCAGTTGCAGAAGCACTTCTCCTGTAACACCCTTTTTTCTTAAGGCTTTATCAAACAATTTCGCAAACTGACGTTCCAACACACCATAAGTGTATTTGGCTTTCTGTTTTTCTTTCAGCTGGATTCCATATTCAGAAGTTTTTCTTCTTCTTTTGTTAGCCCCATGTTGTCCTGGCGGAAAGTTCTTTTTCTCAAAGTACTTATCGGGTCCGTAAATAGGATCGCCAAATTTTCTTGCAATTTTCGTTTTTGGTCCGATATATCTTGCCATTTATATTTACCCTTTTTATTTTTAATTTCTAATCTTTAATTTCTAATTTTTAATTTCTTATACTCTTCTTCTTTTTGGCGGTCTGCATCCATTATGTGGCATAGGTGTAACATCCATAATTTCAGTTACTTCAATACCATTTGAATGTATTGTTCTAATAGCAGACTCCCTTCCTGAGCCAGGACCTTTTACAAACACCTTCACTTTCCTTAAACCATAATCATAAGCTGTTTTAGTACATTCCTCAGCTGCCATCTGTGCTGCATAAGGGGTGTTTTTCTTCGAACCTCTGAATCCCATTTTTCCTGCCGAAGCCCAGGATATTACCTGTCCTGAGTTATTTGTCAAAGAAATAATGATATTATTAAATGAAGCGTGGATATGGGCTTGCCCATAGGGTTCAACCTTAACCATTTTTTTTCGTGAAGTACCTTTCTTCTTAGCCATATTCTAGTCTATTTTGTAGCTTTCTTTTTATTAGCAATAGTTTTCCTTCTGCCTTTACGGGTTCTGGCATTGTTTTTTGTGCCCTGACCTCTTACAGGCATTCCGGTACGATGACGAATTCCACGGTAACTGCCAATATCCATTAATCGCTTAATATTCATTTGCATTTCTGAACGCAATTCTCCTTCTAGCTTGTATTCATCATTCAGAATCTTTCTTATTATATTAAGCTGGTCATCAGACCAATCTTTAACTTTCACATCCCGGTCTATTCCGGCTTTATCGAGGATTTTACCAGCATTACTTTTTCCAATACCGTAGATATAGGTTAACCCTATTTCTCCTCTTTTTTCATTTGGTAAATCAACTCCAACTATTCTTGCCATAGAATCTTATAATTAAAAATTATAATAAAAAATTATTACCCCTGCCTTTGTTTAAATCTGGGGTTCTTCTTATTAATAACGTAAAGTCTTCCTTTTCTTCTAACGATTTTGCAGTCAGAACTACGTTTCTTTACAGATGCTTTTACCTTCATGGTCTATTTATTTTCTTTATTTATACCTGAACGTTATTCTTCCCTTAGTAAGATCATAAGGTGACATTTCAACCTTAACTTTATCCCCGGGAAGAATTTTAATATAATGCATTCGCATCTTCCCGGAAATATGAGCAGTAATAACGTGGCCGTTTTCTAACTCAACACGAAACATTGCGTTAGACAGGGCTTCAATAATTGTTCCATCCTGTTCAATTGATTGTTGTTTCGCCATCACTATATTTTTTATTTTTTAATATTTCATCGATAAACCGGAAAGTAGTTAATACATCCGCTTTCCCGTGATCGATAGCAACGGCATATTCAAAATGTGCCGACGCTTTATTGTCCATTGTCCGGATGGTCCAGCCATTCGGGTCCTGGGTAATATTTTTCATTCCCATGTTTATCATGGGTTCAATACAAATTACAAGTCCTTTTTTCAACTTAATACCCTGGTTCCGGTTTCCATAATTGGGAACTTCCGGTTGTTCATGCAGGTTTCTTCCGAGGCCATGCCCTACCATTTCCCTAACAACAGAAAAACCACCACTTTCAGCATGATTCTGAACAGCAAAACTAATATCCCCGACCCTGTTACCATGAACTGCCTTCTCAACACCTTTCTCTAATGATTCGCGCGTATAATTAAGCAATTTCAACACTTTCTCATCTACCTCGCCAACCGGAAATGTAAAGGCCGAATCTCCGTAAAATCCTTTATTAATAACCCCACAATCAATAGAAATAATATCGCCTTCAATTAATTCATATCCCGATGGTATTCCATGAACCACCTCGCCGTTTACAGAAGTACAAAGGGTATTAGGAAAACCATTGTATCCCTTAAACCCGGGTTCAGATCCATGGTCTCTGATATATTCTTCGGCAATTATATCAAGCTTTCGGGTTGTAACACCAGGCTTGACATATTTTGCCATCTCGGCAAGTGTTTTAGATACAAGCAGGTTATTCTCCCTAAGTATCTCAATCTCCCTGTCGGTCTTGTAATGTAACATCAAAGAACGTTTATTATATTATAGCAGCACTACCTGTTCTGCCTTTTATTCTTCCTGATTTCATTAAACCGTCATAATGACGCATTAACAGATGACTTTCAATTTGCTGTAACGTATCCAGAACAACACCAACCAAAATAAGTAATGAAGTCCCACCATAGAATTGAGCAAATTGTCCGGAAACACCAAGATTCACAGCAAAAGCAGGAAGTATTGCAACTAATGCAAGAAAAAATGATCCGGGCAAAGTTATTCTTGACATAATCATATCAAGAAATTCAACTGTTTTACGTCCTGGTTTAATTCCGGGTATAAAACCCCCGTTTTTCTTCATATCTTCAGCCATCTGCGTAGGATTTATTGTAATGGCCGTATAAAAATAGGTAAACAATATTATTAAAATGCCAAATACAAAACTATACCAAAATCCATACATATTTGAAAATGCTGCTGCAAATCCTGACACTGAATCTGAAGATGAATATCCAATAAGCATTATCGGCAACATCATTATTGCCTGAGCAAAAATAATGGGCATAACACCTGCAGCATTAACTTTTAGAGGGATATATTGTCTGACACCTCCATATTGTTTATTTCCTACAATTCTTTTAGCATACTGGACAGGTATTCTCCTTGTCCCCTGAACAAGCAAAATTGTACAGAGTACTACCATAAAAAGAAATACAAATTCAATCAGTAAACTAACTAACCCACCCGAGCCATTTATGCGTGTCCCAAATTCAAATACCATAGATGACGGGAGACGTGCTATAATACCTATCATAATAATCAGAGAGATACCATTACCAATTCCCTTATCTGTGATTTTTTCGCCAAGCCACATTACAAACATTGTTCCTGTTGTAAGGATAATCACAGATGAGACAGTAAAGAAATGCCCTTTAAGCACAAATGCAGATTCGGGAAGTTGGGCATGCAGGTTCATAAGATATGTTGGGGCCTGAAGTATTAAGATACCAACAGTAAGATACCTGGTAATCTGGTTAATTTTTCTTCTTCCGCTTTCCCCTTCCTTTTGTAATCTCTGGAAATATGGAACAGCAATTCCCATTAATTGTATCACAATCGATGCAGATATATATGGCATAATACCAAGCGCAAAAACAGATGCTTGTGAAAATGCTCCTCCTGAGAACATATCCAGCAATCCCATTATTCCCTGTTTTGTTTGCGCCTGCAGATTCTCAAGCTGAGAAGGATCTATACCCGGGAGGGTAACATATTTTCCTAACCGGTAAATTAATAATATACCAAGTGTGTAAAGGATCCTGTTACGAAGATCTTCAATTCTGAAAATATTTTTTATTGTATTAATCGCTTTCATTAGAAAGTTATTTTTTCAACAGTTCCCTTCATTGATTCAATGGCTTCCTGTGCTGACTTTGAGAAAGCATGTGCTTTCACATCAAGTTTCATAGTCAACTTGCCATTACCAAGGATTTTCACCAAAGTTTTTCCGGATACCAACCCACCTTTTACAAGTGTTTCAATATCAATTTTATCTGTTTTAATCTTTTCAGCAAGAGCCTGGATCACATCCAGATTCACGCCTTTATACTCTTTCCTGGTGGGATTCGTAAATCCAAATTTAGGAACCCTGCGCTGCAGAGGCATTTGTCCACCTTCAAAACCAATTTTCTTTGAATATCCCGATCTGGATTTCTGACCCTTATGTCCTCTGGTAGCAGTGCCACCTCTTCCTGACCCCTGACCCCTTCCGATCCTTTTTGGTTTTTTTATTGACCCTTCTGCAGGTTTTAAATTACTTAAATCCATAATAATGAAACGTATATATTATTATTACAATTTCTCAACTTTCACAAGATGAATGACTTTATTAACCATTCCTAATATTTGCGGCGTAGCTTCTACCTCAACAGAGCTTTGCATTTTTTTCAAGCCAAGTGCTTCAAGCGTTTTTTTCTGACGCTTTTCACTACCTATTTTGCTTTTTACATATGTTACGCGAATTTTTGCCATAACCAAAATCTTTCTAATCTAACCGTTAAAAACTTTTTCCATCGAAATTCCTCTTTGCCGGGCCACAGAAAATGCGTCTCTTAATTCAAGCAACGCCTTCATAGTAGCTTTTACCAGGTTGTGCGGATTTGATGATCCTTTTGATTTTGCAAGAACATCCTTAACTCCGACACTTTCAAGCACGGCTCT
The DNA here is from genome assembly GCA_021163295.1 of Bacteroidales bacterium. Taxonomy (GTDB): domain Bacteria; phylum Bacteroidota; class Bacteroidia; order Bacteroidales; family VadinHA17; genus JADFUQ01. The sequence goes on along the minus strand of JAGGXD010000212.1, from coordinate 11,712 downwards.
CATTGCACCACCTGCTTTAATACCTGTACCACTGGATGCAGGTTTAATAAACACCTTTGCTCCTCCAAATTTAGCTAATTGCTCATGAGGAATTGTGCCATTAATAATTGGCACTTTAATAAGGTTCTTTTTTGCATCCTCAACACCCTTTGCAATGGCAGTTGTCACTTCACTGGCCTTTCCCAATCCGTATCCAACTATTCCATCTTCATTACCAACCACAACAATTGCAGAGAAACTAAAAGTACGACCACCCTTGGTAACCTTTGTTACCCTCTGGATACCAACAAGTCTGTCTTTGAGATCAAGATCGATGGTTTTTACTTTTCTAATACTGTCCGACATAATTTTAAATTTTTAACCCATTTTCCCGGGCTGCATCAGCTAATGATTTTACTCTCCCATGAAACAAATATACATTCCTATCGAAAACTACTTGTTTAATTCCATCTTTCTTGCATTTTTCCGCAATCAATTTCCCAACAAGTTTAGCTTGCTCAATTTTTGTGATACCCTTTTTATCTGCAACAACTTTCTCAAGAGATGATGCTGCAAGCAACGTTTTGCCCTGAGAATCATCAACTAACTGAACAGATATCTGCTTGTTACTTCTGAATACAGACATTCTAGGTTTTTTACTCGTACCAGAAAGTTTCCCACGGATACGCATTTTAATTTTTTGTCTTCTTTCACTCTTTGTTAAAGGCATAGTCTACTTAGTTTTACCCTATTAAACACTTGCAGCCTTTCCGGCCTTCTTTCTAATTTGTTCACCCACAAATTTAATTCCCTTACCTTTATATGGTTCAGGAGGACGAAATGAACGGATCTTTGCAGCCACTTGTCCAATAAGCTGTTTGTCATGACTTTTTAAAGTAATAATAGGATTCTTTCTCCGTTCAGTAAAGGTCTCCACCTTAACTTCCACAGGTAATTCAATAAAAATATCATGCGAAAAACCTAAATTCAGTTCCAGTCTTTGACCCTTTGCTTCAGCTTTGAAACCAACACCAACCAATTCCTGTTGTATCGTATATCCTTTTGACACGCCGGTAACCATATTAAAAGCCAATGAACGATATAGTCCATGCAATGCTTTATGCCGTTTCTGATCGGTAGGTCTTTCCAGAACCATTTGATCGCCTTCAATCTTTACCTTTATGTCTTTGTCTATTTCCTGAGACAATTCACCAAGAGGACCTTTAACAACAATTACATTTTCATTCATTGTAACTGTCACTCCCTCTGGTAGTTGAATCGGTAAAATTCCTATTCTCGACATTTATTTAACCTCCTTATACTTATTGCACATAACATAAAACTTCACCACCGATATTCATCTTCTTTGCTACTTTATTGGTCATTACACCCTGCGAAGTTGAAAGTATAGCTATCCCAAGACCATTAAGCACTCTGGGTAATTTAGTTGCACCTGTATATTTTCTCAAACCCGGACGGCTCACTCTCTTAAGCGCTTTAATGGCTGATTTTTTATTTTCCGGATTATATTTTAAAGCTATTTTAATAATTCCCTGAAGATCATCGTCAACAAACTTATAATTAAGAATATAGCCCGAATCAAAAAGGATTTTAGTCATATCTTTCCTTATATTTGAAGCAGGAATTTCAACCACCTTGCTTTTTGCCATTATGGCATTTCTTATTCTCGTAAGATAATCTGCTATTGGATCTGTCATTTTGTTCTTTGTTTAATTTCTTAATTCCGTTTTTCCCGGTTACCGGGATAAGACAATTTACCAACTTGCTTTTTTTACTCCAGGGATCAAACCCATATTTGCCATTTCGCGGAAAGTAATCCTGCTAATACCAAACTGTCTCATATATCCTTTCGGACGACCGGTAAGACTGCACCTGTTATGTAAACGAATTGGATTCGAATTTCGTGGTATTCGGCTTAACCCAACATAATCACCTTCTGCTTTAAGTTTTGCTCTTTTTTCAGCATACTTATCAACAAGCTTTTTACGCTTAACTTCCCGGGCTTTCATTGATTCTTTTGCCATACTGATCTACTTTTTTATGTTTTTAAAAGGCATTCCAAATTCTCGTAATAATGCTAATCCTTCTTCGTCTGTTTTAGCTGAAGAGACAAATGATATCTGCAACCCCTGTATTTTATTAAGTTTATCAAGATTGATTTCAGGAAAAATTATCTGTTCAGTAATTCCCAGAGTAAAGTTCCCATGTCCATCAAGTTTATTTTTAATACCCCTGAAATCCCTTATACGAGGTATCGTTACCCGAATTAGTCTTTCCAGAAATTCGTACATTCTATCCCTCCGCAAAGTCACTGTAACACCAATAGGCATATCCTTTCTGAGTTTGAAATTGGATATATCTTTTTTTGATCTGGTTTGCACAGCTTTTTGACCCGCAATAGCAGTTATTTCATCCACTCCGATATCTACCATCTTTTTGTCAGCAACAGCTTCACCAATCCCCTGGTTAATTACAATTTTCTGCAACTTTGGAACCTGCATCCTTGATTTGTATCCAAATTCTTTTTTCAACGCAGGAACTATTTCCTCGATGTATTTCTTTTTCAGTGTGAGCGTTTTTTCCATTACTTAATCTCCTCCCCTGATTTTATTGAATAACGCACCAATTTATTATTATCATTATATTTTCTTCCTATCCGCGTTGGTTCACCACTTGAAGGATCAATTAGCATCAGGTTTGAAATATGAACAGGAGCTTCTTTTTTCACAATTCCTCCCTGAGGATTTTGAGCATCAGGCTTTGTATGTTTAGATATTATATTAACTCCCTCAACAAGAGCACGTTGTTTTTTGCGGAAAATTTCTAATACTCTGCCACGTTGACCTTTTGATTCGCCTGTTATAACAACAACAGTATCTCCCTTTTTTATGTGCAATTTCTTCTGCATCAGAATATGCTTTTTATAATTATAATACTTCAGGTGCTAAAGATATGATCTTCATATACTTTTCACGTAGCTCCCTGGGAACCGGACCAAATATCCTTGTTCCACGAATTTCATTCACGGCATTCAAAAGAACAACAGCATTATCATCAAAGCGAATGTATGATCCATCAGGCCTCCGAATTTCCTTTTTTGTTCTGACAACTACAGCCGTACTTACCATACCTTTCTTGACTTCACCGGAAGGTAAAGCGCTTTTAACTGTAACAATTATCTTGTCACCAATAGATGCATATCGTCTACGCGTACCACCCAACACACGAATACAAAGAACTTCTTTTGCACCCGTATTATCTGCAACTGATAATCTGCTTTCTTGCTGTATCATAGCTATTTAACTCTTTCAATTACTTCAACTAACCGCCAGGTCTTATTTTTGCTCAATGGCCTGGTTTCCATAATTTTCACTAAGTCGCCAATATTGCAACTATTTTCTTCATCATGAGCAACAAATTTACTTGTCTTGTTCACGAATTTACCATAAATAGGATGCTTCATTTTTCGGTTTACAGTAACAACAATAGATTTTTCCATTTTGTTGCTTACCACAAGCCCTATTCTTTCTTTTCTCAGATTTCTCTTTTCCATTGAAAATTAACTATTTGGTTCTTCGTTCATTTGCCTTTGACGCAGAATAGTTTTTAATCTTGCAATAATTCTGCGACTTTCTTTTAATTTCATAGGGTTATCCAACGGAGACACGGCATGATTCATTCTTTGCCTGCCCAAAAAATTCTGTTCATTTTCGATGCGTTCAATAATTTCCTTAGTGGTTAACCCTTTAATTTCAGATGTATCCATCACTGTAATATTGTTTATTCAAAATAATCATTCCGTACAACAAACCGGGTTGTAACCGGTAGCTTCTGTGCTGCAAGTCTGAGGGCTTCCTTTGCTATATTTAAAGGTACACCTTCAGCCTCGATTATAATCCTTCCTGGTGATACAGGTGCAACAAATCCCTCAGGAGCACCCTTCCCTTTTCCCATTCTAACTTCAGCAGGCTTCTTAGTGATAGGTTTATCAGGAAAAATCCTTATCCATATCTGTCCTTCACGCTTCATATGACGGGTAACTGCCTGTCTTGCTGCTTCAATTTGTCTTCCAGTAATCCATGCTTCCTGTAAAGTTTTAATTCCGAATGAACCAAAAGAAAGAGTATATCCCCTCTTGGCATTACCTTTCATTTTTCCTTTCTGGCTTCTTCTAAACTTTGTCTTCTTTGGCTGTAACATCTCTTTTCAGCTTTCGTATTTTAAAACTTTATTATCAATATTTATTTTCTTCTCCTCGGTCCTCTTCTGGGACTTTTAGCTCCGATATTTGGAGAAAGGTCACGTTTACCAATTATTTCACCTTTGCAAATCCATACCTTGATTCCAATCAGACCTACTTTGGTTAGCGCCTCACCCAGAGCATAGTCAATATCAGCTCTGAAAGTATGTAACGGTATTCTGCCTTCTTTATATGTCTCTGTCCGGGCCATTTCAGCACCGCCTAATCTCCCTGAGATCAGCACCTTCATTCCTTCAGCCCCCATCCTCATAGTTGATGCAATAGCCATTTTAATAGCTCTCCGGTATGAAATCTTTCCTTCAAGTTGTCTTGCAATATTGTTAGCAACGATAATTGCATCCAGTTCCGGTCGTTTTACTTCAAAAATATTAATCTGAACTTCCTTACTAGTAATCTTCTTAAGCTCTTCTTTCAGCTTATCAACTTCTTGCCCGCCTTTACCGATAATGATTCCAGGACGTGCTGTATTAACAGTTACTGTAATCATCTTCAGTGTTCTTTCAATAATTATTTTTGAAACGTTTGCCTTTGCCAGACGCACATTCAAATATTCCCTGATCTTAGCATCCTCAACAAGCTTGACTTTATAATCTTTTCCACCGTACCAGTTGGAATCCCATCCCTTTATAATGCCTAACCTGTTTCCTATCGGATTAACTTTTTGTCCCATCTATTTATTATTTGTTGAAAGTTCTTCAGTTAAATTTAAACTACCTAAAATCATTGTAACATGGTTTGATCTTTTCCTTATTCTATGAGCCCTGCCCTGGGGTGCCGGGCGAATTCGTTTTAGGATCCTTCCACTGTCAACAAACACTTCTTTTATAAAAAGATTACTGTCTTCTACCCTGGCTCCTTCATTTTTATTCTGCCAATTTGCAATTGCAGAGAGTAACAATTTCTCTACTTTCCTTGAAGCTTCTTTCGGACTGTATTTCAAAATATCAAGAGCTTTATTCACACCTTCACCCCTGATCATATCAACAACAAGCCTCATCTTCCTTGGAGATGTAGGACAATTCTTAAGAACTGCCATATATTTATGTGCTCTTTCTTCCTTTAATTTTTCAGCTCTGTCTTTTTTTCTTGAACCCATTTCTTATTCTGGTTTTTTTATTTTATAAAAGCCGGATACAAATTACCTGTCTCTTCCACCATGTCCGCGGAAAATTCTTGTTGGCGCAAATTCACCAAATTTATGTCCTACCATATTTTCTGTAATATAAACCGGAATAAATTTGTTCCCGTTATGAACAGCAATCGTATGTCCGACAAAATCAGGAGAAATCATTGAACGCCTCGACCAGGTTTTAACAACTTTCTTCTTACCCGATTCGTTCATGTCCAAAACACGCTTCTCAAGCTTATAGTCAATAAAAGGTCCTTTTTTAAGTGATCGACTCATTATATTAGTTAATTAAATTACTATCTCTTTTTCTTTCTTTTAACTACAATATACTTATCAGAATACTTTTTACGTGGTCTGGTTTTAAAACCTTTGGCAGGAATACCATTCCTTGACCTTGGGTGGCCACCTGAAGATTTCCCTTCACCACCTCCCATTGGATGATCAACAGGATTCATTACAACACCCCGTACTCTTGGTCTTCTTCCCAACCATCTGCTCCTTCCGGCTTTACCAGAAATTTCAAGGCCATGATCAGCATTTGAAACTGCGCCAATTGTTCCCTTACAGGTTACAAGCACTTTTCTCGACTCGCCTGATGGAAGTTTGATAATGGCATACTTTCCTTCCCTTGATGTCAATTGTGCATATGAACCGCCACATCTGGCAAGAATTCCACCACGCCCTGGCTGAAGTTCGATATTATGAATGATAGTCCCAAGAGGAATATCAGAAAGATAAAGAGTATTTCCTATTTCAGGACTAACTCCTTTACCTGCTTCAACAGTATCACCTACTTTTAATCCACCCGGGGCAATAATGTATCTCTTCTCCCCATCTTCGTAAACCAGTAAAGCTATCCGTGATGTCCGGTTAGGATCATATTCAATACTTTTAACCCTTGCCGGTATCCCTTCTTTATTCCTTTTAAAATCTATTAAACGATACCTTCTTTTATGACCACCACCAAGATATCTCATTGTCATCCTGCCCTTATTATTCCTTCCTCCGCTTTTTTTCATTGAACGGATAAGCGATTTTTCAGGATATGACGAAGTAATATCTTCAAATGTACTTGCCAGTTTAAATCTCTGTCCCGGTGTAACGGGTTTTATTTTTTTTACAGCCATAACAAACTTTAAATATTGCTGTAGAAATCGATTTGATCTCCTTCAGCCAATGTTATTATTGCTTTTTTATATGAATCAGTCTTGCCGGCTAAAACTCCGGATTTTGTAAACCGGCTTTTCTTTTTCCCACCATAACGCATTGTATTAACTGACTCAACAGTAACTCCATAAACTTCCTCAATAGCTTTTCGTATCTGAATCTTATTAGCCCTTTTTTCAACCAAAAAACCATAGCGATTATGATCCTCTGTCTGGCTTGTCATTTTCTCAGTTACTATAGGTTTTATTAATATATTCATTGCAAAGTTCTTTACTAAATTGTAAACATTTTGTCCAAAATATCAAGAGAACTCTTAAAAAGAACCAAAGTTGAGGCTCTTATTATTTTGTATGTATTTAATTCCAAGGCAGTTATAACCTCTACGCTTTTCAGATTTCGCGATGACAAATATAGGCTTTTATTTTGTTCGCCTAACACGAAAAGTGATTTTTTGTCAGAGATTTTTAAAGCTACATTTAAATCAACTAAATTTTTGGTCTTTGGCTCCTCAAACTTCATGTCTTCCAATACAATAATAGCCTTCTCTGTTGCCTTATATGAAAGTGCTGATTTTCTTGCCAGCTGTCTCACTTTTTTATTTAGTTTAAAATCATAATCCCTTGGTCTTGGACCAAATATTCTTCCACCACCACGCATTACGGGTGATTTAATACTACCTGCCCTTGCTGTACCTGTTCCCTTTTGCCTTTTTATCTTGGCAGTACTTCCTTTAATTTCACCCCTTTCTTTAGTCTTATGTGTACCTTGCCTTTGATTGGCCATATAATGCTTAACATCCAGGTAAACAGCATGATCATTGGGTTCAATACGGAAAATAGAATCTTTAAGTTCCGCTTTTTTTCCGGTATCATTTCCTTCTTTATCTACAATTGCTATTTTCATTATTTCGTAATAATTAAATATGAACCATTAGAACCAGGCACAGATCCTTTAACTATTAATACATTCTCTTCAGGAATAATTTTCATCACTCTCAGGCTAATTGCCATAACTTGTTTTCCGCCATCTCTACCAGCCATTCTCATTCCTTTGAAAACTCTGGAAGGATCAGAAGAAGCGCCCAATGATCCAGGTGCTCTTTCGCGATTATGCTGACCGTGAGTTTTATCACCTACCCCTTTAAAACCATGACGTTTAACAACTCCCTGAAATCCTTTTCCTTTTGTAATACCTCTGACATCCAGCCATGTATCATCATTAAACAGCTCAACATCAAAAGTGTCTCCTAACTTCACTTCATCACTAAAACCCGAAAACTCAACCAGTTTTCTTTTTGGTGTAGTATTAGCTTTCTTGAAATGCCCCTTTTCGGGGTTTGAAGTCCGCTTTTCCTTTTTCTCATCAAACCCAAGCTGTACAACTTTATATCCATCCTTCTCTTCTGTCTTGATCTGAGTAACTACACATGGACCGGCTTCTATAACAGTACATGGAATATTCTTCCCCTCATTATTAAAAATGGAAGTCATTCCTACTTTTTTCCCAATTAATCCCTGCATTTTTCCTTCTTTTTTCTTTAATAATTACACTTTAATTTCAACTTCCACACCACTTGGTAACTCCAATTTCATTAATGCATCGATAGTTTTAGGTGTTGAACTATAAATGTCAAGCAGTCGTTTAAAAGAAGAAAGCTGAAATTGCTCACGTGACTTTTTATTCACGAATGGAGAACGTAAAACGGTAAATACACGCTTGTGCGTTGGTAAGGGTATTGGTCCGCTTACAACTGCCCCGGTAGATTTCACAGTTTTTACGATCTTCTCAGCTGACTTATCAACCAGGTTATGGTCATAAGACTTTAGTTTTATTCTGATCTTCTGGCTCATTATTATTTTATTATACTAAAATTTTTCCTTTTGAATTTTCAATAATCTCATCGGACAATACAGAGGGCACCTCTTCGTAATGAGAAAATTCCATCGAGGAAGTTGCCCTGCCTGAAGTAATTGAACGTAAAACAGTAACGTATCCAAAATTCTCAACCAATGGTACCATGGCTTTAATAACCCTTGCCCCCGACCTTGATTCCATACCCTGCACCTGACCCCGTCGTTTATTTATATCAGAAATAATATCACCCATATACTCCTCAGGGGTTACTACCTCAACTGACATTATTGGCTCAAGCAATACCGGATGTGCTTTTTGTGTTGCTTTACGGTATGCCATCCTGGCAACAATCTCAAAAGACAAACTATCTGAATCAACAGGATGGAATGAACCATCTAATAATACTACCTTAAGATTGTCCATTTTGTAACCGGCTAAAGGACCGTTATACATTGCACCCCGGAACCCTTTTTCAATTGCCGGGATATATTCTTTTGGAACATTACCACCTTTAACCTTATTAATGAATTGTAATCCCTTTTCCCCTTCATCAACATTCGAAATTTCAACAACGATATGGGCAAATTTTCCTTTGCCACCTGTCTGCTTTTTAAATACTTCTGTTTGTTTAATACTCTCAGTAACAGCTTCTTTGTAAGTAACCTGTGGGACACCCTGATTACATTCAATATTAAATTCACGCTTTAAACGATCAACCAATACCTCAAGGTGCAATTCTCCCATGCCTCGTATAATTGTTTGCCCTGATTCTTCATCAGTTCTTACCTGAAAAGTAGGATCCTCCTCTGATAGTTTCCCAAGTGCAATTCCAAGCTTATCCACATCCGCTTGTGTTTTAGGCTCAATCGCAATCCCTATCACAGGATCAGGAAAAACCATTGATTCCAGTGAAATCAGCTGTTTGATATCACAAAGCGTATCACCTGTTTTTAAAGATTTGAACCCAACGGCAGCGCATATATCTCCTGCTTCAATTTTGTCTTTTGGATTCTGCTTATTGGCATGCATCTGGTAAAGACGGGTAATTCTTTCACGCTTATTAGTTCTGGGATTATATACAGTAGAATTGGAATGAATAGTCCCTGAGTAAATTCTTAAATACGCCAGTCTTCCAACAAATGGGTCAGTTGCAATTTTAAAAGCCAATGCTGCCAGTGGTTGTTCATTGTCAGGATGCCTTTTAATCTCTTTATGTATCTTTGGATGAATTCCGGTAACAGCTCCTACATCAAGCGGGCTTGGTAAGTAACCTGTAATAGCATCCATAAGTCTTTGAACTCCCTTATTCTTAAAAGCAGAACCACATATAACAGGAATAATTGTCCTTTCAATAGTCGCTTTTCTAATTACCTCACGAATCTCTTCCGGTGTAATGGAATCCGTATCTTCAAGGTATCTTTCAAGTAATGAATCATCTGTCTCAGCTACTGCCTCAAGCATTTTTTCCCGCCATTCCGCAGCTTCCTCTTTTAAATCTTCAGGGATCTCAACAAGATTGTAATTGGTCCCCATTGTTTCATCATCATACCAAATTACAGCTTTATTATCAATCAGGTCAATTACCCCTTTAAAAGAATCCTCTGAACCTATCGGAATCTGGACAGGAACAGCAACTGATTTCAATTTATCCTTAATTTGGCTTACAACACTATAATAATCCGCCCCTACCCGGTCCATTTTATTTACAAATGCGATACGGGGAACATTATATTTATCAGCCTGCCTCCAGACCGTTTCTGATTGTGGTTCAACACCTCCAACAGCACAAAAAATAGCAACAGCACCATCAAGTACTCTTAGCGATCTTTCAACTTCAACAGTAAAATCAACATGCCCCGGAGTGTCTATAATATTTATTTTGTAGTCATGGTTTTGATATTTCCAGAAGGCGGTAGTTGCTGCAGAGGTAATAGTGATACCTCGTTCCTGCTCCTGTACCATCCAGTCCATTTGAGCTGCACCGTCATGAACCTCACCTATACGATGTGTTATACCGGTATAAAACAATACCCTTTCGGTTGTTGTTGTCTTACCGGCATCAATATGGGCCATAATGCCAATATTTCTCGTATATTTTAAATTCTTATCCATTCTCAGATTAAACTCTGCTAATCAAATATTTAAAACCTGAAATGTGCAAAAGCTTTATTTGCTTCTGCCATTCTGTGTGTTTCTTCTTTCTTTTTGAATGCTCCACCTTCCATATTATATGCAGCCAATATTTCGGCTGCCAGTTTATCACTCATAGCTTTCCCAGCCCTGTTCCGGGAGTATTTAATCAGGTTCTTAATACTGATTGAAACCTTCCTCTCGGAGCGCACTTCCATCGGAACTTGAAATGTTGCACCACCTATCCTGCGACTCTTTACCTCAACCTGTGGAGTAATATTTTCCAGTGCTTTTTTCCATATATCAAGCGGTTTATTTTCATCATCCTTCATTTTCTCACCAACTATATCAAGAGCATTGTAAAAAATTTTATAAGCAAGGCTCTTCTTCCCATTCAACATAAGGTTATTTACAAATTCTGTCACAAGGATATCACTATACCTTGGATCTGGTACCAAAATTCTTTTTTTAGCTTTGGTTTTTCTCATTATCTGAATCCTTCAATGGGTTATCTAATTATTTTTTTGGTCGTTTTGTTCCGTATTTTGAACGTCGTTGTGTTCTCTCATCAACACCTGATGTATCAAGAGCTCCCCTTATAAGATGATACCTTACACCGGGCAGATCTTTAACTCTCCCTCCCCTGATTAATACAATTGAGTGCTCCTGTAGATTATGCCCTTCACCGGGTATATATGAATTCACTTCTTTCCCGTTAGTAAGCCTTACCCGTGCAACTTTTCTCATTGCTGAATTAGGTTTTTTCGGAGTGGTTGTATAAACTCTGACACAAACACCTCTTCTCTGAGGACAAGAATCCAGTGCAGGAGCTTTGCTTTTTTCCACCAGCTTTTTCCTTCCTTTTCGAACTAATTGCTGTATTGTTGGCATATAATCACGTGTTTACGTTAAATAATTTTGTCAAATTGGTGTGCAAAGGTATTCTTTTTTTCTAAAAAACAAGACTGATCAATAAATAATTTGATATTAAATTTCACTTCAAAAAAACCTGCGGTTTGAGGTTTGAAGAAAGCCGAAAAGTTAAAAATCCGAAAGTCGAAGAGGGAATGTTGTTTGAGGTTTGAGGTTTGAGATTTGTTATAAAAAATTATTACTTTTGTGGCGCAAATTTCAGAGATTAAAATAAATGTTTAGAGACTATAATATATTG
>JAGGXD010000132.1 GCA_021163295.1 Bacteroidales bacterium | reverse complement strand
ACACCGGGATATTTTAGTGCAAGTGATTCGAGATCTTTCAGACGCTGAATATATGATTCAACAACTTCTCTTCTTGCCCCCGGTCTTGCTCCGGAAATAGCATCACAAACCTGAACGATGGGTGCAATAAGTGTTGTCATTTCAGTTTCATCGTGATGAGCACCAATAGCATTACAAATATCAGGTTTCTCCTTAAGCTTTTCTGCCAATTTCATTCCGAATACAGCATGTGGCAATTCAGGCTCATCATCAGGTACTTTACCAATATCATGCAGTAGTCCTGCACGCCTGGCAAGCTTAGGATCCAGTCCTAACTCTGATGCCATAATTGCACAAAGATTAGCCACTTCCCTTGAATGTTGTAACAGGTTCTGCCCATATGAAGAACGGTACTTCATTTTACCAACCAGCCTGATAAGCTCAGGATGAAGTCCGTGGATACCCAGATCAATTGCTGTTCGTTTTCCAACTTCGACAATCTCCTCTTCTATCTGCTTTCTGGTTTTATTCACCACTTCTTCAATCCTTGCAGGATGGATCCTTCCATCAGTAACAAGCTGATGTAGTGACAAACGGGCAATTTCCCTGCGAACCGGATCAAATCCGGACAAAATTATAGCTTCCGGTGTATCATCCACAATAATCTCTATCCCTGTAGCAGCTTCCAGCGCCCTGATATTCCTCCCTTCGCGACCAATAATACGACCTTTTATTTCATCCGACTCAATATGGAAAACAGTAACTGAATTTTCAATAGCACTTTCTGCTGCAACTCGTTGTATTGTTTGAATAACAATTCTTTTTGCTTCTTTGTTGGCTGTCATTTTTGCCTCATCAACAATCTCATTGATATAGGACATAGCATCCGTTTTAGCTTCATCTTTCAATGATTCAACAATCTGAGATTTAGCATCTTCCGCAGACAACCCTGAGATAGTTTCAAGTTGTTCAACCTGTTGCTTATGCATTTTAGAAAGCTCCTCATTCTTTTTCTCTACAAGCTCAATCTGATTTGTCAAATTATTCCTAATAGCTTCAACTTCATTATTTTTCCGTTGAATTTCCTCAATCCTCTGAGACAAAGAAGCCTCTTTTGCATTAAATCTGTTCTCTGCCTGGGATATTTTATTTGTTCTCTCATTGATAAGTCTTTCATGTTCCGCCCTGAGCTGGAGGAACTTTTCTTTTGCCTGCAATATTTTATCTTTTCGTATTACTTCACCCTCTGTTTCAGCCTCTTTAATAATGCTTTCACTTCTCTTTTTCAATGCTTTCTGCCATACCAGATATGCCAAAATGCTACCACCGGTTAAACAAATAATCCCAATCACAACAGTCGTCCAAAACGACATTGGTCCAATATCCAATACAGGTATTGTATTTATCATAATTTTTGTATTTATTGGTTATAAAAAACCCGCAGAGTTCCCTCGACCTTTTATAAAAACCCCTGTTCGACACGGGTGGAACCGCCAAATAATATCGGACTTCCAACGTCTTCTTGCGAAGATCCCTTAAGGTACTTGGCCTGCCCTAAAAAATCTGAGACAAGCTCCAATTAATTAAGTGTTGAGTTTTTAAAGCATTCGAGGAAACAATGCGGGTAAAAATTTTATATGTAAAGAACGTTTATTACTCCTTATTAATATATTCGTTTAATTCTGAAATAATTTCTTTAACTCCATCAAAAACAGGTGATATGTCATCATTTTTTTCACTATCAATCACCTTTATCACAAATTGTAAAGCAGCCATCGCTATAAAATCCTGTACATCTTTATCTGTGTACCTTTGTTTATATTGAAGAACTTTTTCATTAATCAATCTGGCTGCCCTTCGAATTTTCTCCTCATCTTTCCTTTCAATCTTTAAAGGATAATATCTGTCAGCAACATTTACCCTGATTGAAAGTTTATCATCCATTATTGAAAATCTATTTATTTAAAAGAGCAATACATTTATCTATTTCCCGCACTATTTTGTTTACCCTGAACTTTGTTTCATGAATATCATTATCTGTTCCTGAAACTGTCTTAGCAATTTTCAGGGTGCTAAATTTTGTTTTAATATTATCAATTTCCTTTTCATGCTGAGCAACCTTTTGTATTAACTCTCTGTTAGTTGTTAACAAACTTTCCTTATCCTCCTTCAATCCATCACATAAAGCCATTATTTGTTTTGTTCTCTCTTTCAAAGAATTAAGTATGTCATCCGGTTCCTCCACTATGATAGTGTATTTAGTACAAAGTTAACATACGTAAGGTAAATACAAAAAAAATAATAACCAAATTTTAGTATTGAATCAATATATATTTTAGTTTTGCCGGCGTTTACACTATTGCAAACAATATTTTATTATTTCATTAAGCTCTATGAGTTTTATTTTTAGATATTTATTAACCTGCCTTATTTTCGCTGCAATCAATTCACAGATTGTTCAGGCACAAGAAATATTCAGATCCCCTGTTGATTACCCGATTAAACTTTCTGCTAATTTTGGAGAACTACGTGAAGGTCATTTTCATTCCGGTATTGACATAAAGACCGGTGGAACTTCGGGAAAAAGTATATATGCCGTTGCTGATGGATATATTAACCGTATTAGCGTATCAGCTAATGGTTTCGGGAATGCCCTGTACATTACACATCCTAACGGATATGTAACTGTATATGCCCACTTACAAAACTTTACCAGTAATATTGAAGCTTATGTGAAAAATCAACAATATGAACAAAAGTCCTTCCAGGTTGCCTTACATCCCGATAAAAATGAATTTCCGGTTAAAATGGGTGATATAATTGCCAAATCAGGGAATACAGGTGGCTCCCTGGGACCACATCTTCATTTTGAGATAAGAACTGAAGAAAATCAGCATCCTGTTAATCCACTTCTATTTCATTTTAATATTAAAGATAACATGAATCCTGTCATTAACAGGATTTACTTATACCCATTGTCAAAAGAGAGCTATATTGATTCTTCATTTGAAAAAAAAGCTTATAAGGTCACTGGAAACAAAGGAAATTACAGGCTTGAACACGACAAAATTATTCCTGCCCGGGGAATTATCGGAGTTGGAATCGAAACTCTGGACTACCTGAATGGTTCGTGGAATAAATGTGCTGTATATTCTATCGAAATGAGGGTAGATGACACAGTGATTTACTGTCATGAAATGATAGAATTTTCGTATAGCGAAACAAGATATGTGAACAGTCATATTGATTATGAAGAAAAAATCAGAAAGGGAAATAATGTACATCAAACTTTTATTGCCCCTAATGATCAGTTAAGTATATATAAGGAATCGCTAAACAGAGGGAGAATAATACTAAACGATACAAATATCCATACAATATCCCTATCAGTAACAGATGCATATAAAAATCAGTCGAATATAAAATTCAGGTTACAGTTAGCTGAAACCACCTTTGATAAAAATGACAGTAATTCAGAAAGTTTTTCAAAAACAATGCCTTACAACCAGGATAATTCATTCTCTCATAAAGGTTTTAATATCAATATCCCGGAAGGTTCTTTATACGATACTTTGTATTTTTCTTATGCAGAAACACCATCTCCTCCAGGCACTTTTTCTTCTGTACATTTCGTTCACAATCGTTACACTCCTCTGCATAAATATTGTAATATGTCCATTACACCTGATAGTGTACCACCAGGATTTAAATCCAAACTTATTGCTGCTATAATAAATGGTAAAGAAAAACTTGTACCGGCAGGTGGAGATTGGGATGGTAAAATGCTCAATATAAGAACAAGAAATTTTGGAAAATATGTGATTATAATTGACACTGTGAGCCCTGAAATTAAACCACTCAATATCCATAATAACAAAAATATGACCGGCTTATCAGATATCAGATTCAAAATAACTGATGATTTCTCAGGAATTAAAACATATACAGGAACTATTGACGGGGAATGGGTATTGTTTGAATATGATCCGAAAAATGATCTTCTGGTATATCACTTTGATAAAAAACGCTTAGCGCAAAAACAGCAACATGATCTTGAGTTAACCATCATTGATGACCGGGATAATATTGCTGTTTATAATGCTGATTTTTATTGGTAGATATGAAGAGTTTATAGGCTTACATCATGCTGTTAACCAGAAGTATATGATCATTATCTGAAAGTTTATGATAAAACCCCGAGACTTTATTTTTATTCATCAGGTTAATGATTTCCGTTTTTTTATCGTTTCCGATTGACACTTCAGTAAGACTAACAGGACCATTTAGCGAAGAAAAAAAACTCGTCAAATTATCTATTGTTCCTTTAACATCTTCATTATTAAAAATATGTTTTCCAAGTGTCTGAATCCTTTCCGGGATTCGCCCGGTTTGTAATTTCAGCCATGCCGGATATGCAATAGAAAGAGTAGCACCATGAGGCAGATCGTACAACATTGATAGCTGATGTCCGATAGCATGAACACCCCAGTCACCACTTACTTTTCCCCAGGCAGTGACTCCGTTTAAGGCACAAGTGGCATCCCACATAATATTTGCTCTGTAATCATAATTAACGGGTTCTTTCATAACAAGAGGTCCGTAGTGTATTGCATCACGAATAATAGAGGAAATAAAAAGGTCGGAAAGATTTGATTCTCCCTCGCCAAAGAAATTCTCAAGCGCATGAGCAATCAGATCAATAATTCCGTAGGCTGTTTGTTTGGGTGGTACACTGAATGTGAATTGCGGATCGAGAAAAGAATGAGCAGGAAAAGTATATTTGTTATTGTAACCGACTTTTTCCATGGTTACCGGATTTTGCAGAACAGCATTTGGATTCATCTCTGTCCCTGTGGCTGCCAGGGTTAGTACAGCAATAACCGGAATTGCAGCATCAGGTATTACTATATTCTTCATAATATCCCATCCCTTGTAATTCCCGGGGATACAAACCGAAATAATTTTAGCAGAATCAATTACACTTCCACCTCCGAGTGCCACAATAGCATCAATACTCTTATCAGAAGCATAGTTCACTGCAGCGTCAACATCATCAACTAATGGATTTGGTTTAATACCACTGAATTCAAATATCTTACAATTAGCTGATTTAAGTTGCTTTACGACAATATCATAATAGCCGTGTTTTTTAACAGAACCCTTTCCATATATTAACAGAATATTTTTTCCGTATGATGCAGCAACATTACCCAGTTCGTTTGTTACATTTTTCCCGAAATGAAGTTCAACCGGATTATAAGCAATAAAATTTTCCATCTTTATTTAATTTAGTGTACAAATTGCAAATGTATATAATTCTGGGAAACCTCCTCTTATATTCCTACTCACCTTACTTAACTACTTAACTACTCAACTTTTTCTTATATTCGATTGATAAACAGACCCCCCAATATTATCTTTACTGCTTCCTGTAACTGAGGCCAGGCAATTAACTTTGTTTTCCAGTCTCAGAAGGCCAAGAAATGCGAATATCAGGGCTTCTTTGAAATCAATAATATCTTTACCGGGAATAATAATATCGTGTTTTGAATGATGTTTTATTCTTTCAACCAGGAAGATATTATGTGCTCCACCTCCTGTTATTAATAATCTTCCTTTGGGATAGGACGAACAGGTAGAAGCAATCATTAGTGAAATATGCTCATATACAGTTCTTAGTTTATCGTGCCAGGAAGCTTTATGGTCTGATAGGATTTCTAGAAAATTCCTTTCAAACCATTCCCTACCAAGTGATTTGGGTGGAATTATTTCATAAAATTCTAATCCGTTTAATTCCTTGAGTAATTGTTTATTTACAAATCCTTTTTTGCCTTCAATTCCATCACGATCCATCTTCATATTCATTTTCCCTGCAATAAAATTAAGAGCCATATTTGCCGGGCAAATGTCCCAGGCAAGTCTGTTATTATCATTACCACACGAAATATTTGCTATTCCTCCAATGTTCAGGCAAAAGTCATAATCGCTAAAAAGAAGGTAATCACCTACCGGAACTAACGGCGCACCTTGCCCGCCAAGAGCCATATCTACAGATCTGAAATCGGTAATTGTTGTAATACCTGTTGTCGATAAAATTTCTGCTCCACTGCCAATCTGTAAAGTTATCCTGTTTTTCGGCTGATGAAAAACCGTATGTCCGTGTGATGCGATAAACGAAGGACGGATACTATGTTCCTTAATAAACTGCACAACTTTATTTCCCAGCCATCTGCCATATTCCCGGTCGAGCTTTGTGAGCTTTAGTCCGGAATATTTATATGCTTCAGCAAGCTGTTTGCTTAACAAGTCAGGATAACTAACAGTTTTAGTTGAAATTATTTCATATACCCATTTGTTCTTCACTTGCCGGAATGAACATAAAGCCATATCCAGTCCGTCAAGAGATGTTCCTGACATTAGTCCAAGTCCGGTGGTGTTTTTCATATTGTTACAATAATAGTATTCTATTTGAAAAATTTTACTTTCAAATTTCAACTTTTTACTTTTAACTTTTTATTTTTTCCTTTTACAAACTATT
>JAGGXD010000130.1 GCA_021163295.1 Bacteroidales bacterium | reverse complement strand
TTGAATTTATCCAGTTATAGGTTAGAGCAATCTAAAGCTAAGAATATCAAGCGAATTAATGGATGAAAGGAATGATTTGAAAGGTGTAATTTAAGGACGCAGCAGGGGTTAACTCCAGTCGCCCTACGGGCTCTTTCCGCTAACCCCTGCTTGTTAATAATAAAAAGGGAATAATAATTGTCGTTGAGGTGAAATAATAGTTGACGTTAGACAAAGATATGCCGTTAGACACCCGGGGGTCGGATTGGCTGGTTTTAAAGCGACCCGTTCTGGTACAGTTTAACCCGACCCGTGACACTATCTTAATCGAAAGAACGTTTACTAGCAAAATTCTTATACCCGTTAAATAGTTGTTTAGAAACCGAAGGGGAAGTATCTAATATAGTTTTCTCTAAGTGATCCATAGTAATTGGGGTATTTGCTCTTAATGCTATTCTCGCAGCATCGTTTACGATGGCACTTATGTCACTTCCTACATAATATTCAGTATCAGCCGCCAAAGTATTATAGGTTATAGCACCTTCAACTGGACGCCCTTTTAAAAATAGTTCAAATAAGGCCATTCTGGCATGGTAATCGGGAGGTGTTACTAAAACTAGTTTATCTATTCGGCCAGTTCTCAAAGCAGCGGGATCTATTTTATCAGGGCGATTTGATGCGCAGATCATAACAACCCCATCGCTACTGCAATCATTCATTTGGCTTAAAAACTCATTTACTTCTGATGAATAATGTTGATCTAATTTAGAATCCCTAATAGGAATTAAAGCATCAATTTCATCAATAAACAATATAGTTGGGGACATCTCTCTTGCTTTTTGAAAAAGTTCACCTATTTTTTTCTGCGATCCATGTACATAAATACTACCCAAATCGGAAGGTTTAATTTCAATAAAGTTATAACTAACTTCTTCAGCCAATTTTCTTGATATAAATGTTTTACCACAGCCGGGAGGACCATAAAATAAAATTCCATTAGGAAGCGGTATACGATATTTATCATATAACTCCCGTTGATTCATTGGAAGTATTATTTCGTTATATAATAGTATTTTCAATTCATTCATGCCAGCGACAGCTTCAAACCCTCGTGCTTCAGCGATAGTATCTGTTGACTTAGGAGCTTTTTCTGCCACACTCGAAATCTTTGGTTTATTACTCCGATTTTCATAATCAAGTAAAGCACTTAAAAATTCTGAGGCGTCTTTATAACGTTTTACAGGGTCTTCTTCCAGGGCTGTTAAGATTATTTCGTCAAGATATCGGTTGCTTAATTCGTTTATTCTCGACGGTTTTTGGGGATGTGTTTTCCTTGCTTTTATTACTGCCGTTTCCATTGATTTTGGATCGCTATTGATTTCAGTAAAGTCGTATACCCATGGTAAACTACCGGTTATCATTTGATATAATATTATCCCTGCTGAAAACACATCGCTTGCAGAAGTATGATAATTCCAGAATCCCTCAGGAGGAAGATATGTTAACGTGCCGGCGGAACTAATTGTTCCTGATACTGGATCGGCAATTCCTGCCAAACCAAAATCGGATACTTTTCCGGTTGGGATTGAAGTATCGTATGATAAAAGGATGTTTTGAGGTTTTATATCACGATGGATAGCAGCAGGATCTTGTTTGTGTGCAAAAGAAAGTCCAGCGCATAAATCTCTTTGAATAGAAAGAGCGATAGGTATTCCTATTCGGATTTTTCTCTTTAATAATTGTTCTAGAGATTCACCAGAAACATATTCCATAACGATATATATCAATTCACCTATGTTGCTATTATACTTATTGGTTTCAAAAACTCTTACAATATTTGGATGTGTGAGTTTTGATAGTATTTGCGCCTCGGCAATATAGTTTGATATGCTATTTTGATCAATCATGCCTGGTTTTATTAATTTTAAAGCTTGTAAACCGAGATACTTGTGTCTCACTCGGTAAACCTCACCGAAAACACCACTACCAATATAACAATCTACTTCATAAGTGTCTTTTAAGATTTCCCCCGATTTCAGGATGTTTTCTTTTAATTTCTTATCTCTCATATTAATACCACGGAAGATCATCTCTTGTTTTTTTCGTTCTTTCTATATCTGTTTCAGGCATCAGTTCCCAAAGCCGTCTAACTGCATTTTCAATATCTTCAGTCGGACCCTCTTCCTTCACAATTAATTTACACTCGGCTAAAAGATCCCTTGCTCTAAGTCGTTCCTTCCAATTAATATCATCGTAATACTCATCAATATTATTCAAAGTATAAATCCAATAACCTTTTTGTTTAAACCAAATACTGTATTTCATACCCTCAAGCTCAGTAAGTAAATCCTTAATTAATAAAATGTCCTTGCGCTCCTTTGCTATTTCAATTTTAGATTGAATTTGAGTAAAATGTTCAATTTCAGATTCGGACCCATATCTTTCGATTGTATCTTGAGTACCCGCTAGTCCTTCATTTATTTTACTCAGTGTTCGAGGCCAACTAAGATTATCTTCAATACTATCTAATTTAACTGCTAATTTATTTAACCTATTTTTTATTCCTGCACTTTTATCATAATCACCAAGATTTTTTGTGATTGAATCTTCCAGATCATAAAGTTCTTTCTCAAGATCGCTAAGCTGTTCATAACTAATTTCTTCAATCTCGGCAGAATCATCCTTTAATTTTGAAATGTCGCGCCTAAAACTTTCAATAGTTTCATTAATCCAGTCCTGAGAAACTTCGGAATCCCTATGAGAAGAATCCATCACTCCATCGAACGTTTTATCTAAGTAGGGGATATATGCGTTGACCGTTATTCTTCGCGATTCATCCATTTTGAGCGTTATCAGCAAATCACTATTCTCCGGCAATAATGAAGTAAGCTTATCACCCGAAATTTTAATTATCCCTACTAGCTCATTTCTTATAGGCCTGGTATGTTCTTTCCCTTCCAAAACTTTAATTTTAATTATATCGGCAGGGTTACCAGGTCGTATCATTTTGAGTGTTTTAAACGGTTTTTTACCCATTGCCGGTAACGTTTGATTCTTTTTAAGTATAGCGGTAAATGTTTCTACATCTTCATCCAATCCAGTTTTTATAGCTGAAATTCCAATATCATGTGGCAATAAGGGATTTGAGATTTTTATTCCCTGCAAAATTGAAAATGAATTAGGCTCACATTCTAATTTATTCCCATAACCATCTGATAATTTAATACTAAAATTGTTTGATTGATTTTGTAATAAATTCAATTTTAGAATTGTTGCCTTATCAATCAATTCTATCTTCCCTGTACCCCACCCCTTATCCGCTCTTTGTATTTCGACAAATATGTTATCAGGCAGAGTTGTACTTTGGTCTTTAATTTCAATTTTTAATCCCATTTTTACTTCTAATTCAATAGTAGTATCTGGACAACCAAGTACTAATTGAATTTTGGACGAATCTCTTTTCTGAATATTCATTGGGATTGATCTTGTTGAAGCAAATATTGCAGCTCCTTTTGCCACTATCGTCAGAGGGTCAATAGAAAAATCAGCATTATCGCTTATATCCTGTTGGATTCTTTCTCTGACAAATGGTATATAAGTTACTCCCCCTACCGGCAACACGCTTATAAGGTTGTTAGGCGATATATTGTTTCTTTTAAGAAGATCAATACAAATAGTAATAGCTCTATTAATTAGTTTTTCTATAATTATTTCAAAGTCTTTTCTTTTAAATTCAATATTAAAATTTATATCTTTCCCGTCATCATCTACTATCGTGAAATTTAGCTCATCTGTAGTAATCCAGGTAGATTCGTATCTCGTTAAAGCAATTTTCGCAGCTTCAGCTAACAGCTTTAGCTCCTGTAAAAGGCACTCCTTTTTGTCCTCTTGTGCAAGAATATTATCAATACTAAAATTCTTTTTTATATAGGGAATCAAAACTTCATCCACTATGGTCCAGTCCAGGTTCTTTCCACCAAGATAATTATCACCGGCATGATCTACTATTTTGACAAGTCCTCTATCCATTTTAACTAATGCAGCATCAAATGTACCTCCTCCAAAATCGAAAACCATACAATACCCACTTATGTCATTTTTATCAATACTATAAGCTAAAGCTGCAGCAATCGGTTCTTGAAGTAATTCACAGTATTTTAGTCCAGCCATTTCAGCTGCTTTCTGGGTGGCATCTATTTGAACTTGTTCAAAATCAGCAGGAACGGTAATTATCGCTGTGTAAAATTCATCATCCTCGGCAAATGATTTTAATTCCTTTAATACTTCAGCTGACAATTGCTCAGAAGTAAAGTCCGTTCCCATTCTTGAAGAATGATATAGTTTATCTTCTCCCATAGTACGTTTAAATTCAATGAAAGTATTATTCAAATCTTCAGGAGATTTCCCCATGAGGCTATAAGCCTTCAAACCTATATACTGCTCACGGTTTCGAGTAAAGTGTACAGCAGAAGGTGTAATCTCCATACGATAAGGGGGGCGATTTTTAAATATATGGATTTTTCCGTAATCAACTCGTGCGATGCTAGAATTTGTAGTGCCCAAGTCAATACCGTAATTTATTTTTTGAACAGACATGTTATTCACCTCCTCCGTGCTTTCAAGAGTCTTTAGGCGAAGTTCCAACAACAATTTCCCCCACGCCCACGACCTCACCATTATATAACATCTGGGGCTTTATCATCCTAAGAATTTTTTGCTCTCCAGGATTTATATCCTCTCTAATCTCCCAGCCCTTAACAATTACGGTTAATCCCTCATTATAATCTTGACCCGTAAGATCAGACAAATAAAATCCTAACGAGTTCAATTCATATTCAAGCCTTTGAATTGAATTTTGTAATGCGCCTACTCCCTTGGCTTCTTTCTCCATATTTAAGATTCGGATTTTCATTCTGAATATTTCTTCCCCAACCTTAATTATTAGGGAAGAGTTTTTAACAATATCTTCTTTTGAATCATCGCCATGATTATTTTTGTTTCGTTTTAAATTGTCCAAATCTCCCAGTATTTTATTGAAATCTTTGTTGAAACTTAGACTTCTAACCAAATCGGTACTGAGCTTATTAATTTTAGACCTTATGACAATCCAACCAATCAATATTACGGTAGCTGATATTAGGGCAAAAATCAACAAGATTAGTGAACGATACCTTACTTTATTCTCAATATGTTTTACTTGCTTAGATACATCCTCTTCTAATTTTTTCATATTGATCAATGCAATCTCTCTATTATTATTTAAGACTACTATTTCTGATTTAATGTGTTCAATATTAGTTGAAATAGAATCAGCAATAGATTTTTGCAGAATAATTAAATCTAAGTATTTACTATTTGCAAGTTCTTTATTTTCTTCAATAAGTTTATAAGTTTTGCTTATTGTAGTATCAAATATTAAATAATTTTTATTTTGAATCACAATTAATGAGTCTAATAATGCATGGGTCTCGTTTAAAACCTCCTCGTAGAATTTATAGCGATTTCCTAAACTGTCTAACGTTGTTGATTGAATGGACATATCATTTGAAATAATTGGAATTATTGAATCGGTCTCTTTAGTCTTACTCGCAACCTGTCCAAAAGCCTGGCTAAACATCCCTTGCAGTACCACCATTATTATAATACTATTTCTATAACAACTCATTTTACTCTGCTCCAATCAGTTGATTATATTTATCTATTTTCTCGTTAGTTTCTTCATTAAGAGTATTAAATTTAGCAATTAGAGCGTCATATTCCTCTAGCCCTAAATTGTATTTGTTAACGAATGAATTATAGACGTCGATATTGCTTTTATATGAAAATTCATTTACATATATCCCTTTGCTAATTCTGGACTCATCACTTTCAATTTTTCCTCTCAATATTTCCATTTGAGTATTGTAGTTTCCTATTGATGAGGTCAAAGTATTTAGTTTTAATTTATAGCCTTTAAGTTGCAATCGAGCAGATTCGATACTACTTTCTAACTGTGATAATACGTTAAATTGGTTTGAATTATCGTAATTTTTAGTTTGATTGTTATAATTTGATTTTAGAGGTGTTGAATTGTCATCATATGTTCGGGGAAGATTATTATATGTATTTGAATTAATGGCTGAGAAATAGATAAACAAAAAGATTATCAAAGCAAGAGTTGCACCTATATGAAATCTGTCAATAGAACGAAGTGAAAGTTTGCCTAAAAATCGATAACTTTCATCTTCTTTAATAACTCTGTATCGCCGGATTGGGAATATCGGAATGAATAATACTACAAAATACAAAACAGTTTCATAGGAATTTGATTCAACATCGTATTTGTAATTTCCATAAAGCGTTGTCCCAATGCCATTAATCGCATAAAGACCTGGTGCATTATCTATTGGTTTGCCGAAGATTTCCTCATATCTGATATTTTTATTAATAACGCCAAGATTCTCATATAATTGGTGTGAAAAAGAATTATCGTCGAAATTTCTTATTGCTGATTCGAGAAGCCCTTTAACTTCTTCCCAATCTTCAGTCCGATTACCATATTCGATAGCTTTACTATTTATAATATACTCTATTTTTTTACCATAATGTTGCACTATTGGATCCGAGTTAGACAGAACACCTTTCAATTGACAATACAGTTTGATAGTGTGTTGTGTAAATTCTTCTGTTAATTTCATGAGTTCAGGCATATCAGAGAACTCTGATTCCTCCATTATAGCACATTTTCTGTCTATTTTCTCGGTTATAGCTTTAGTAATGTCTTTTCTAATATTATTGTAAGTTGAATTAGAAAAACTACTATCACAAAATGTATCCAAGTAAGTTCTGGCTGCATCCAAGCTACCATCGGTAACCCATTCAAGTAAATATTTCTTAGTGGAAGCGTAAAGTTTATCGCCAACGATGCTTCTAACCTCTTCAATATGAAGATTGTTGCTTAAATCAGGACATAATTTTACTAGGCAATTTAGAATGTCAGTAGATGAAAGAATTTTACTCCAGCATTTAACTAAGGCATTGAATTTATCAGCACTTAAGCTTGACGATTTAAATAACTGCACACTTTGGAGAAGGGCTATATTTTTTAATGAACTCAACTGATAATTATTAGATACTTGCGTGTTCGAATTATCCCATATTAGTAAAGCACGATCCCAGTCGCCGATTTTTAATGCATCCAAAGCTTGTTCGTCTTTGTTGTTAATTTTCCAAAACCAAAAAAGACAATGTTCGAGCTTGGTTTCATTATTATTTAAAGCATGGGCAGCTTGCCTGATATTCTCTTTTGACCTATCAATGTCACCTAAACAAGGCAAATCTAACTCGAATTCAGGGATTTTACCAATAGTCATATATGCATCAAATTCATCTAACCTTTGTGTGATTTCTCTATCGGTTGCGGTAACCGGCAGTCCTAATATCCTGAATGCATTTTGAATAATAATCTGCAATTAGAACCCCTAAATCAAATTATTAATACTATTGAATTTGTTTATCGCCTAATCCTGACTTGATGGCTTTCTTCGCTTTGCTTAGAGCAAGCGATTATTCGATTAACAACTATATTCACTATAATATTACCTGGATATTTTTAAAAATCAAGTATTTAACTTAATAGCGCATTAGCAACTACCTTAAACAACTTTGTATCAATACGTTATATCAGCGGAAAAACTACTGAAGAAGAATAAAAAAAAGCCCCCACCAAACAAATGGCAGGGACGTTCATTAACATTACAAAGTATCAAAGTCTTATAGCTTCTACAATTAGAAGCTTTTATTTAGTTTATCCCAGAATGATCCTCCTCGTTTGCATATACCCACCTAATTATTGGTCGGTGCTCGTGATTTCAGGGATTCATCGGCTAGATGATCCAACTGACGCATCTCAGACAGGAATCCTGACCCATCTTCGTGATCATTCTGGGGCTCTTCGTTATCGATTCTCGGGTTTTTCCGTTTTTCAAGTAGCTTTTTAATGATTTCTCTCGGTATTAATGGTTTTTTGTAAGTCATGTTATGATACCTCCCGGTATTAATGGTTATTTGGTTAACGAGATTACTTCACCAGTTACGGTAGTTACACTAAAGTTACGGTAGATAATCAGTGTATCTTCTGCAATCACTTAATGTTACTCTGATTCGGTTACAGGTTACGGTAATTGGGGAAGTTCTTATATATCTCTATTACTTTTTTTATTTATATTTTTTTATTTTTATAAATATTTTATATTTATTATTTTCTAATAAGTTAAAAATAGTGTAACCTGTAACCTTTTCTCTATAATCATATAATAATAAGGCAGTTACGGCAGATCACAACCGTAACCTTACCGTAACCACCGTAACTTTTAAGCCATCCAGACTCTGTAGGTTTTACCATTGATCTTTATAGAGCTGTCCTTGACTCCGAAATTCTTTAACTTCCGCCGCATATTGTAAACCGACATGCCTCTGAAAAACCTGCCTAGGATTTTCTTCAGATGAGTAGAAGGAAGAGCATTGTGTTGCTCTATAGCTGTACGGCAAACTTCTCTCGGCTCTTTATTGTAATCAATATTCAACCCTACCTGATTCGTATATGGAAATGCCTCATCGAGCTCAAAAAAGTCAATGTCACCATTTCTCAAGGCATCAGCTACGAGTTCCATATCCTCTTTCGAGCTTTCCAGCATATTTGCTCTGGCATCATTCTCAGTAGGAGAATTAGCACTGTTGTAATCTGTTTTAATGCTCTGTACATATTGAGCAAATACAGGCAGCTCTTTTTCTATTTGATCTTCCATATCCTTCCCAGTTGTCCACCAGGTCATAGTATTAAGCGGTATCGCATTTTCATTCCTGACAACATTAAATCTTCTATCGCCTTTCTCAAGTAGAATGCTGTCTGAATAATTACTCAACAGCACAAAATTCATATGGGATTCTAAAAGCATCTTATCGATGCCTTTATACTCTAACAAAAGGTGATTAGAACCGATCTTGTTTTTAAGCCATTCACGGCGTTCAACATTTTTAGCCAGGGCAGCTTTCAGAAATACCTCATCATATGTACGCATCCAGCAGGTAACATCGAGACTGTTAAAATTAGCAGTCATATCGGTAGCTGGAATAATCTGAGCCTGATTCTTGCCGAATATTGGCCCTAATATCAAACTCATTAAAACTTCCTTTCCGGTACCTCTAGCTTCAGTTGTAATAATCCATGCCAGTGTTGATTTCCGTCTTTCCTGCAATATGAAGCCGATCCAATTCAAATAGAGGTTAATTGTATCATCATCACCAAAGAGATTCCTCAATACTGAAAATATTCTGGGACAATTATCTTTCAATATTGATAAATCAACATCGATTTTCTTATCAACAGTTTTTAGAAACTCTGACGGTGTGAACATATTAAACTGATCTTCGGTTAGGCCATGAACAAGAGTTGGATCAAATGTTGTTTTAGCTCTAGGCAGTTTTTTATCAATCATCGGATTCAATTTGCCAGCAATGCAAAAATTCAGCCAGTCCTTCTGATTCTTGAAAAACTTCAGCTCTTTACTAACCTGATCAAAATATGTAGGATGGCCTGCTTTATGATCAAAATACAGATCTATCAATCCAAACTTAAAACGCGGTTTATCCGACCAGTATGTTAAATCACAATGTGAGCAAAATAAATAATGTTCACCATGATCGTTAACATCTACAAAAGCGGATGCATTACGCGAATTCAAATCATCACAGAACAAACAGAAACAAGGCTGTTTCTTATCGATATCACCAATAAGCATTTTTGTGGTTCTATCAGGCAGAATGATCTCATCATCAACATGGATGATGCAATCAGCGGGTTTATTGGAAGATGCTTTGGCGTATTGAGCGGTAGTTTTACGCGGTTCATATCTTTTGATATCATCAGAAGTAACCGAGAACCATTTACCGTTCTTGTTCAGATAGAATTCGTACAGCTTTAAATCCTGCCCTGCAAAGGGAAACAGTTTCATATGCATGTTAAAGACTAAAGGATCTGCATCAGGATATGCCTGCTCCAGATAATCGTAATACTTCTTCCCTGAAAGCTTACCACTGAACAATGCGTTTCCATCTGATGTTGGAGCATATGGGAGGATTACTCTAAACCTATCCTGAATGCCGTTATGATCCGGCTTATCCTGCCTGTGCCCTGATGAGGTATAGATGATATGGATATAGTCTTTGAACTTCTCACGGGCATCTGCCAGCGATAATTCACCATCATCATAGTCTAATGCCAGCCCCCAGACGCCGCGGTAGTTAACCTTGAGACAATATCCGCTATAGCCTTGGTTTTCCTTTTTCTTCGAACACCCGCCAAGCCAGTGATTGACGCTGTGCACGTTGCTTTTAAATATTTCCCGAAGTTCCTTTTCGATGTTTGGGTTTTCAAGATCAAATTCTCGTGTCATAAAATCGGTGGTAAACTCGCCTTCTGCTTTTGTCTTAACTATTTCAGGATTAAATGAGAGCTTAATAATCTTACTGCCCATAAGTATCACCTGGGAGAACAATAATCTCAAAAACAAAAATACCCCGATTCTTCCGGATATAATCCTGAAAGTTACCAGGGGCTGCTTGCAAATATAGGTATTGTTTGCTGCCGTTTAATTCTTCATTAAGAGATTTTTCGGGTATAGTTATCACAGTTGTTTTGTGGTTTTAGTGTTGTGCCATTATACATAATAGCTTTTAAATTCCGGATAGTTCTTCCATATGCCTGGGGTGATATAACCGCTCTATCCTGATAGAAGTCATCCAATGATTCATTGATTCCATTCCCTTCGAATTCGAATTGCGATTTTCCATTTGCCCGGACATGACCTGCCAGCTGATAGCTTTTTGCCATCAGATAAGCTGCCAGGTAAAAATCCGTCGTGGTAACATTTGAGTTGTTCATGTATCATTCGTTGGTTTTGCCAATCCTGAAATCTCAGGTAGTGGCTGGTTATAGTTTTTTAAATCGATGATTCCAAGAGGCAGCGCTCTCTGCCTGATCCTAAATTAAGTATAAGCTATTCAGATTGGAAAGTCAAGGATTAAATTGCCGTAACTCAATAAATATCAGCATATTAAGTAGATAAACAAAAGCTGAGAATGCCTGTATTCATATGAGGTTTGGCTTTGAAATCATATGAGTTGCTGTATACTTTTTTTATCCTGATACAAAAAAGTTCCAAAGCCCTAAAATCGCCTCTCAGGCCGCTAAAAAATCCGGCGCTGTCTGAAGCCACCCGCTAAATCGCCGTAAGTCGTTGATAGATCGTCTAACTGACTTTAGCTCCCATTTCGGCAATTTTAAACTGTTGCCAGACTGCGAGTTATGAAATCAGATATCACGATTTGCAGTATCCCATATATCTGACCCGCCGGCGATCGTGGCTTAGAGACCTTCGACGCGAAGTTATAAAAATGA
Source organism: Bacteroidales bacterium (assembly GCA_021163295.1). Lineage (GTDB taxonomy): Bacteria > Bacteroidota > Bacteroidia > Bacteroidales > VadinHA17 > JADFUQ01. The sequence continues at coordinate 3,282 of JAGGXD010000130.1, read as the reverse complement.
AAGAGCCAACTTACATAAATGACAGAATATTAAAATACTATTAACACAAAACCTGAATTGTATAGTATAGACAAACATGATAAAATATGAATATAAAAAAGAATCGATTAATATCTGCTTGATGCTATTTATATATAATTCCAGGGAGACAATTCAATGAAAAAGAAGCACATATTATTCACAATAATGGGCCAAGTTCCAAATGTAATTACACAGGCACTATGGTGCCTTAAAACCCGGAAACAATCTGCCCCGATTGATGTAAGCAGAATAGTTATAATTACAACACTATCAGGTAAAGGGATATTAGAAAAAGGCAATCCCAAAACAGGATTGCAATCATTTACTGGTAAAAACGACGTATTCAACAAATACTGTCAGGAATTCAATACTTTTCCAAGTTTATTAGATAAGGATATTCATGTCATCTGTGATGAAAATGGTAATGAACTGCCTGATATTAGAACTTCAAAACATTTTGAGTGTACATCTAATAGCATCATAAATGTTCTTAGAGAGCTTACGAGTCATCCTGATAATGTACTTCATTGCATCTATTCCGGTGGAAGAAGAGCAATGGCTGTTTACCTGGGATTAGCTTTAACACTTTTAGGCAGGAAGCAGGATCATTTTTATTATGTACGTTTATCTCCAAGAAGTGCTATGGTTCCTTCATTTTTCTATCCACAGAAAAATGACAATTTAGAGCTATCTCTCCAGGAGATCCCATTTGCCCGGTTAGGTGAAAAATATGCTAACATATTAACTAGCGATGACAGTTATCTTAATCTTGTTGGAAAGATACAGGATCAGGTTGATTTGGCAAAGCCAGCTATTGTCAGAATGGGTGAACAACAAATCAATATTGTCGGAAATAATCCTGTTTTCAAAAAGATGCTGTCAGATATAGATTTGATTGCCAAACAGGATGGAGCGAAGATATTACTTCTTTATGGTGAATCCGGAACGGGCAAAGAGATAATAGCCAGATATTTCCATCGAAACAGCAACAGAAGCAAAAAACCTTTTTTCAGTGTCAATTGTGCAGCTGTACCAGATAATTTAATCGAATCTGAACTGTTTGGTCATGAAAAAGGTGCCTTTACCGGAGCTTACAAAGACAAGCAGGGAGTTTTTGAGGAAGCTAATGAAGGTACAGTATTCCTCGATGAAATAAACAGCACACCACCATTTTTCCAAGCTAAACTATTACGATTGCTCGATAGTGGTGAGATTCAGAAGGTGGGCTCAGTTAAAACAAAAAAGGTCAATGTCCGGTTTATAATAGCTCTTAATGAATTGCCGTCAGACCTTGTTAATAAAGGAAGCCTTAGAAATGATTTTTATCAAAGGATTAATACTTTTGAATATACTATACCCCCGCTTCGTCATAGATCTGAGGATATTCCGGATCTAATACATTTATTTATTGATGAATTCTCGACTAAATATAATAAGAGAATAAAAAAGATATCACATGAGCTTCTTGATAAATTTCGAACACATAGTTGGAAAGAGGGCAATGTCAGAGCTTTAAAATCAATAATAGAACGTATGGTATTATTTGCTGATGATGAGGAAGTTTCATTGACTTCGCTGCCCAACAATTTCGAAGTTGAGGGAGTTCAGTTACCTGAAGATTCTTTTAGTACAGCTAATCAGAACAATATCGACTATAATAAACTGCTAACTTTACCTCACAATGAATTTCAAAAAGTATATTTTGAGCATCAAATGGGAATGCACAAAGGAAATATTTCTTCAGCTGCTGACAGCTTGGGTATTCCTCGAACAACTCTTCAATCAAAGCTAGATGAGTTGGGTGTTGATCCAAATAAATTCAGATAACCACTGACGATATTTCGTCACTGCCGATATACCGGCGCCGATATATCGTCACTCAAGGTATTTCTAAAATATCATAGCATATTAAAATCCTCATAACATTCTCATTATTTGACAGTTACAATATTCATGCCTTCTTTTTGTCGATTGGCACGCTTCATGCTTTAGTAGATGTCAGTAAGCAAATTAGATCATTGAAAACTAAAGAAGCTAATAGTGAATATTCACAGGATAAGAATTTAATAACTCAAAATTATTCAGCTCAGGGTGGTTTGGCCAACCACCCGAATAGCTGGGAAGGAGGTAACCCCTCAACACAAGTTTCATGTTCAATGTAAAAAATTAATTTTAACCTTAAAAAAAGGAGATTTCATATGAAATCCCAGAAAAATATTGTAACAGTAAAACAACTCTGCGAGATGCAGGGATACAGTGACGAAAACAAGCTAACTGAAGAAGTAACCAAAGCTGGCATCCTTCTCGATATTGCGGGTACACCGCATGTGTGTCAGGAAGACTGGAATGACCATATACAAAAGATGGCTGTATCTCAACTATCCCGTAAAAAGTCCGGTAAATCGCTGGCTGATACCGATCAAATGGGTATCATAAACTCGAACCTCAAACGTCTACCTGAATCTATCAGATCGAAAGAGAGGAAGCTGAAGGCTAATCAAGCACTGCTTAAGGATGCCACTACTGACAGTGAACGATACACCCTTCGTGGTGACATCAGCAGGCTTAAAAATGAAATCGGTACTCATCAGGAGAATCTGAAGAGAGCCAAAACGCGTCAAAAACAGCTTCTCGATCTACGTTCAGCAGAGCTTGACGCTATGGAATCTGAGGATAATAAAAATGAGGAACTAGCAGGTAGTGGAACCTCTGATAAATAAGTTAAAAAACATTAATCGCCCGAGTCAGTTACTTCAATGCGACTGACCGGGCACAAAAAGAAGAAAAATAATGATTTCAATAAAAAGAGAATATGATGCAGGCGGGGCTATCAGCGGATTGATTACCGGAGCAATCATCGGTGCGAGAATCGGTGCAGGTTATGGTTTAGCTGGTGGACCTGGTGGAGCTATAGCAGGTACAGTTCCGGGAGCTATCATAGGTGGTATTATCGGATGTTTATCCGGAAATAAAGTTGGTTCAGAAATTGATCGGTACGAAAATTTGAGAAGACCTCTAAATCCTCCCGGTCGCTACTTCCTCGGCGGGAGATGAAGGAAGTTGGATGACAAAAAGAGTAGTCAAAAATAACGCTGAAAAAAACAACTGAAAATTATGGAATAAGAAAGATGGAATGTTAATATGCCTCGACCTCTTCGAAAAACACCTGATGAGTTAATGCTGGAAGCCTTCTGGACCAGGAGAGATATAATAACCATGTTCCGAAAAGCCACCGAAACCTTGAAACACTTCTAAATAACC
>JAGGXD010000168.1 GCA_021163295.1 Bacteroidales bacterium | reverse complement strand
GAAAAAATTTCAAAAGAGGATGCAAACAGACTGCTTAATGCTCTTACAAATGATGAAAAAAAGATACAGGAAAAAGTAAAAAAAGCAAAAGCTAAAGCGCAAAGGGTTCAAACTGAAAAAGATTGGTAATTTATAATGAGTAAATGAGAATAGGAAGCGAAATGAAATATCTTTTAGCTAACATACTATTTATACTAACGGTTATCCCCGGTTATTCTGATGATATTAAATTTTCCGTGTCAGCTCCAAAGGTAGTAGCTGTAGGTGAACAATTCAGATTAATTTATTCCCTTAATTCAAAAGCGAATAAATTTAGTGCTCCTGAATTTGATGATTTTTATGTTATTGCAGGTCCCAGTACTTCTTACAATCAAAGTACACAGATAATTAATGGGAAAGTAACCCGTAATGTTAGCTATACTTATACATATATCCTCCAGTCAACTCGCGAGGGGAAATTTACAATTCCTCCGGCTATTGTTGTAGTAAATAAGAAACAGTATTCTGCAAATTCGCTACAGATTGAAGTTATTAAAGGGAAAAATCAGTCACAAACAAAAGCTTCTGCTACACAGAGTCAAATTAACCAGGGACTGGCTAATATTGGCAATGAAGACCTGTTTGTTAGAGTATTAGTAAACAAAAGTAATGTTTATCAGGGGGCATATCTTGTTGCTACGGTAAAAATTTATTCACGTGTAAATCTGTCAGGGTTTGAAAAGGTTGATCTTCCCGATTTCAATGGGTTTTATATGCAGGAAATTGAAATTCCACAACTTACATCATTGGAAAGGGAAAATATTAACGGTCAGATTTATGGAACCGGAGTAATAAAAAAATATTTATTGTTCCCACAGTACAGCGGTAATATAGTTATTGAACCTGTCGAGATTGAATGTCTGGTTCAACAAACTGTGCCCAGGGCATCACAAAGTTTTTTTGATGATTTTTTTAGTTTTAATTCTGTTCGAAACACAAAAAAAATCATATTAAGTCCTGAAGTTAATATTAATGTTAAACCATTGCCTGCCGGTGCGCCTTCCTCATTTTCAGGAACGGTTGGGTCTGTTAATATGATTGCCGGTCCGGATAAATCAAGTGTTAAAGAAAATGATGCAGTTACTTTTAAAATTACTTTGAAAGGTACTGGTAATCTAAAGCTTGCAGAAGCCCCGATTGTTGATTTTCCGCCCGATTTCGAAACTTATGATCCAAAAGTTTCAACAAACCTGAAAGCCGGTATATCAGGAACTACAGGGTCAAAAACCTTTGAATATCTGGTTATTCCAAGACATGCTGGTAATTACAGAATAGCCCCCGTGAAATACTCCTTTTTCGATCCTGTTAGCAGAAAATATAAAAGCTTGTCTTCAGAAGAGTTTTTGATTGAAGTGTCAAAAGGAGAGAAAGGAGAAGATGGTAATATTATATCAGGTTTTACTAAAGAAGAGGTACGTTATCTTGGGAAAGATATACGATTTATTATAACCGGACCAATTAAAGTTAAAGAAAAAGGTAAAATTATTTTTGGCACATCATTATTTTTGCTTGTTCATACCGGTTTATTTTTACTATTCTTCCTTGTATATATTTTAGTAAGATATAGTACAAAAAGAAATGCTAATGTAATTCTCCTTCGTAATCGCAGAGCGAATAAACAAGCAAAGAAAAGGTTAAAAATTGCCGGCAGGGAGATGAGAGCTAACAACGCGAAAGGGTTTTTTGAAGAGGTACTGAAAGCACTGTGGGGATATATGAGTGACAAGTTAAGTATTCCTGTGTCAGAACTATCACAAGAAAATATCAGGCAATCAATTAATGAGAAAACTGTAGATAAAAAGTTTGTTGATGAGTTTATTGAGCTGGTTGATACCTGTGAGTATGCTCAGTATGCTCCGGCAGGCGAATCTTTTTTACTTGAAGATATATACCAAAAGGCAATTAATGTAATTAGTAAACTGGAACAGGGGTTGGGGCGAAATAACCCGTAACTCGTAACACATTTAAAATACTAAACAAACATGCTACTAAAGAAAGCACTAATATTTTTTCTGCCTTTTATAGTTCTTCTTCATGGTTACTCTCAGGATATTGATTCCCTTGTTTCACAAGGTAATAAGCAATATTCAGATGGCAATTATGAGGAGGCTGTTCAAACATGGGAAGAATTAATAGAATCAGGATATATAGCTGCTGCGATATACTATAATCTGGGAAATGCTTATTTCAAATCAAACAAAATTGCTCCGGCTATATTAAATTATGAAAGAGCGAAAATACTGGCACCACATAACAAAGATATAAATTACAATCTTGAACTGGCACGGACATATGTTGTTGATAAAATAGATGAACTCACTGAAGTGTTCTACCTAAGGTGGTATAAAAATATAGTACAAAGGTTTTCTTCAAATACATGGGCAATAATTACAATAATAGCTTTTGTGATTTTTTTGATTTTCTTTTCTGTTTATTTGTATGCAAAAAGTTATTTGTCAAAAAAGGTCGCATTCTGGCTAAGTATTTTAATGCTATTTATCTGGCTTTGTGTGTTTGCTTTCTTCTGGTCTGGCAACAAGCTGGTTACAGATCATAACAAAGCAATAGTTTTCAGTCCTTCGGTTACTGTACTAAGTTCTCCGGACGAGAGTGGAACAGAACTTTTCTTAATTCATGAAGGCACAAAAGTTACAATAGTTGATGAGTTGAATGAATGGACCGAAATATTGCTGAGTAGTGGAACAAAAGGATGGTTACTCAGCTCATCAATTGAAAAGATATAATACACGAGCATGCAACCTTTTTATTTAATATTGAGTCTGAATAGTGCTTGTCTATAATCTTAAATATTGGAGCATTTTGAATATCGAACAAGGATTAACGATTTTAGATTTTAGATTTTAAATTTCGGATTTTCAAATACTTCGCAAATCGTTAATCGGTGTTCCTTGTTCTTAAATCAATTTTTACTTATTACTTTATAGACTGACTCTAATTTTTGAATTAAATTTTCACATATTAAGGAATGACTAAGTAAAAAAATACATATGAAAAAAATCATCTTTCTATCAATAGTACTTACTGCAATAGTACTGACATCGTGTAAAAAATCCGAATATACACCAGACGGCCCGACTGATATCCGTATCCATAATGTCAGTTCGCTTACCTATGATAGTGTAGTAGTTATTAATACTGATTTGGAAATTAATGAATATGGTACTATAGATCCTGGTGAGCAGACAGAATATAAAAGGTTTGAAAAAGCTTATCCAAGGGAACAGGTTAATATGTATATAAATTCTGTCTCCTATGAGTTTCCTCCTGATGATTCAGTACGTGTGCTTCTCCAACAAGGTAAATTTACTTATCAACTGGATGTTGATACTGTAGCTAAGTCTATAAGCATTCATGTAATTGCAGATGCCCCGCTGGATGATGTATAGGTTTTTTTGTCAATTGGTTAATTTGTTAATTAGTTAATTGGTAAATTTGTACAAAAAAACCACTAAATGAATTCATTAGTCCTTTCTCTTTTGGCATTGGCAGGATATATTATTGCCTATAATTCCTACGGTAAATTTATTGCAAGAAAATTATTCAGACTTTCGGATAAAAACCCGATGCCTTCTCATGAATTAAATGATGGAATTGATTTTGTACCTACAAAAAAACATATCATTTTCGGACATCATTTCGCTACAATTGCCGGATTGGGTCCAATTGTCGGTCCGGCTATCGGAATTATCTGGGGCTGGTTACCCGCTTTTATCTGGGTATTCTTAGGATCAATTTTTATGGGTGCAGTTCATGATTTCACTACTCTGGTTATTTCTGCAAGAAATCAGGGTAAAACAATTGGCGATCTGACAGGTGATATAATAAGCCCTGCAACTCGTTATGCTTTCCAGTTTATTATGCAATTCCTGCTTTTCATTGTATTATCAGTCTTTGCAATGATTGTAGG
>JAGGXD010000092.1 GCA_021163295.1 Bacteroidales bacterium | reverse complement strand
GCTTCTTGATTTTGCCCAGGTAAGAGGTGATTTTGAAAAGAATCAACAGGTATCAGCTATTAAAGACCACATTAAGAAAAAAACATTTCTGGGAAACGAGTTGATTGGAAGAATGAAAATGGTTAAAAATGAATAGGGATTAGAGAGAACCTTATCTTTTTACATATTGATTTACATAGTATTCTTCGTATTTCCCCGATAGAATACGGTTAAGCCATTCTGTGTTTTCCAGGTACCATACAACTGTTTTCTCCAGCCCTTCTATAAAATTAACAGAAGGCTTCCATCCCAGTTCTTTTTGAATTTTCCCCGAGTCTATCGCATAACGCAGATCATGTCCGGCACGGTCTTTTACAAAAGTGATCAGTTTTGCTGAGGTTCCCGGTTTCCTGTCGAGTTTCCGGTCCATTGTTTCACAAAGCTGACGAATAAGGTCAATATTTTTCCATTCATTATTGCCCCCGATATTATACGTTTCCCCTGTTTTACCTTTATGGAATATCAGATCGATGGCATTGGCATGATCTTCAACAAAAAGCCAGTCACGAATATTCTCTCCTTTCCCGTAAACCGGGATCTCCTTATTGTTTTTTATGTTATTAAAAGCGAGGGGGATCAGTTTTTCGGGGAATTGGTTTGGTCCATAATTATTGGAACAGTTAGAAATGACTACCGGAAGGTTAAATGTATGATAATAAGCTCTTACCAGATGGTCAGAGCTTGCCTTTGAGGAAGAATAAGGACTACGGGGATCATAAGGGGTTGACTCAACAAAATACCCCTCTTTGCCTAATGATCCGTAAACTTCATCGGTTGAGATATGATAAAACAACTTATCTTCCTGATTATTACCCCATAGTTTTCTTGCTGCATTCAGCAGGTTAACTGTACCGATTATATTAGTGTAAATAAATTCTGTCGGGTTGGAAATTGAACGATCAACATGCGATTCGGCAGCTAAATGAATAACCCCTGAGAAGTTATATTTTTTGAATAGATCAAAAATAAATTCCTGATCAATGATATCACCCTTTTCAAAAATGTAATTTTCTTTTCTGTCAATGTCCTTAAGGTTTTCAAGATTCCCTGCATAGGTTAGCTTGTCAAGGTTTACAATTTGATAATCGGGGTATTGGTTGACAAATTTGCGAACCACATGTGATCCGATGAATCCTGCACCTCCCGTAATAAGTACTGTTTTGTGCATCTGGTTATTTTTTTTGCTTCTTTAAATGTTTTTCCCAATTCCATGCAGACAGCATTGTCTCATCAAGGCTTTTTTCGGCTTTCCATCCAAGTTCTTTATTTGCATAGCTTGTATCTCCCCATACTTTTTCAATATCTCCGGGCCTTCTGTCCACTATTTTATAATTCAGCTTTTTTCCTGTTGCACGTTCAAACGATTCAATAGCCTCAAGTACTGATATTCCTTTTCCTGTGCCCAGGTTAAAAATTTCATAATTCGCCTTGTTCTGTTTTTTCAATAATCTTTGTAAGGCGACAACATGAGCTTTTGCTAAATCAACAACGTTGAGATAGTCCCTTATTGCCGACCCATCGGGGGTGTTATAATCATTTCCGAAAACTTTGATTTCATTACGTATCCCAATAGCTGTTTGTGTAATAAAAGGGACAAGATTATCCGGTATCCCTATAGGCAATTCACCGATCAAAGCTGAAGGATGTGCTCCAATTGGGTTAAAGTACCGTAGTGATATTGCTTTAAGTGAAGGGGTTGAAAGAAGCGTGGCACTGATGATATCTTCCATTATTTGCTTGGTATTGCCATAAGGAGACATTGCCTTTTTAACAGGGGCATTTTCAGAAACAGGTAATTCATCGGGTTGTCCGTAAACAGTACAGGATGAAGAGAAAACCAGATACGGAATATCTTTCTTCTTCATCAAGTCAAGAAGGTTTATGGTAGATGCCAGATTGTTATGGTAATATTTCAGTGGATTTGTTACCGATTCACTAACTGATTTAAATGCGGCAAAGTGAATAATTGCTTCTATTGAGGTATATTTTTCAAAGAAGGATGTAAGTTGTGATTTATTACACACATCAAATTTTTCAAACACAGGACGAATACCGGTAATTTCTTCGATACCATCCAGTGCGTTTATGTTTGAATTGGAAAGATTATCAACAATAATAACTTCGAATCCTGAATCGATAAGTTCAACAGTAGTATGTGAGCCAATATAACCGATACCTCCTGTAACGAGAATTTGTTTTTTCATTTTATAAACTCCAGTATTCCAGTTTATTAATTTTTTCTTTATATGTTCCTTTTATATCAACAAAAATTGCTTTATCAGTGGCGATTGAGGTGAAATATTCCTCATTAAGCAAACTGTATTCTTTGTGGTTTACTGCTAAAACAATAGCGTCATACCCTTTCGAGACCTTCTCGTTAAGGTCAAGTCCAAATTCTTTCTTAACCTCTTTTTTGCTTGCGAAAGGATCAATAACATCTACTTTTACACCGAATGAATTAAATTCCTTTATTACATCAACCACTTTGGAATTTCTAATATCACTAACATTCTCTTTAAATGTTATTCCCATTATTAACACTTTAGCTTCAGAAACATTTTTCTTTTGGGCTATTATTTTTTTTACAGTTTGTTTGGCAATATAAGCTCCCATTGAATCATTCACAAACCGCCCCGAATTAATTATCTGGGCATGATATCCAAGCTCTTTTGCCTTGTAAGCAAGATAGTATGGGTCAACTCCTATGCAATGACCCCCGACAAGACCCGGAAAGAAATTCAGAAAATTCCATTTTGTATTCGCTGCCTCAAGTACCTCGTAAGTATTGATATTCATGCGGTTAAAAATAATTGAAAGCTCGTTCATAAAAGCTATATTGATATCCCGCTGAGTATTCTCAATAATTTTAGCAGCCTCGGCAATCTTGATTGAACCGGCACGGTGAATACCTGCTTCAATTATCATTTCATAAGTTTTGCTGATAACCTCCAGGGCTTCATCATCACAACCCGATACTACTTTAATAATTTTTGTAAGTGTATGTTCCCTGTCTCCCGGATTTATTCTTTCAGGTGAAAAACCCACTTTAAAATCTTTGCTACAGCAGAGATTACTTTCCTTTTCAAGCAGTGGAATACATTCTTCTTCTGTGCATCCGGGGTAAACAGTTGATTCAAAAACAACATAATCATCTTTTTTTAATTGCTTACCAACTAATGATGTTGCATTTAACAGGATGGTCAGGTCAGGAAGATTATGATCATCAATAGGTGTTGGTACTGCAATAATATGAAAAGATGCTTCTTTTATTTTATTTGGGTCGGCAGTGAATTGAATATTTTTCCCGATAAATTCTTCAGGAACCAATTCATTGCTCGGATCTTCGCCATTTTTCATCAATTCAATTCTCTCCTTATGGATATCAAATCCGATAACAGGAAAATGTTTTGCGAATTCTAAAGCTAAGGGAAGTCCGACATATCCAAGGCCGGTTACAGATATTTTCATATTTATTTAATTTACTGGGTGCTGGGTACTAGGTGCTGGGTACTGGGTGCTGAAAACCTAACACTCAACTACTCAACTACATAACTGCTCAACTACTCAACTTATTTTCTTACAGATAGGGTGATAATCGCCTTTTAATCCTATTGGTTTTGCATTTCGTATAGCATAAACTGTCTCGATTGATTTTTTTGCATCTTCAAGGCCAAATCCCTTACCACGGAGTATTTTCTGATAGCTAATTGTATGAAGGTCGGTAAAACCATCACTGAAATCAATTTCTTTACCTTCAAGTTTGATTGAACGGAAAGTACGCTGTCCGTTTTCCTTCATTTCAACCGGAATGTCATTTTTATCTACACTAAGGAACCATCTTACTCTTGCCTTTTCAAGTTCAAGAAACCCTGCAGCTTTGTTATTTTCAGATATATGAACCACATTCTTTTTCGCATTACCGAATATCCATGTTAACATATCAAAAAAATGAACACCAATATTTGTTGCAATACCGCCTGATTTCTGAATATCTCCTTTCCACGAAATAAAATACCAGTTTCCGCGACTTGTAATATAAGTCAGATCAAGATCAAAGATTTTATCTTTTGGACTTTCGTCAATTACCTTTTTTAATTTAATAATAGAAGGATGAAGTCGAAGTTGAAAAATTGTGTTCACCTTTTTACCAGTTTCCTTTTCAATTTCCTGGAGTGCTTCAATATTCCATGGGTTCAATACAATAGGTTTTTCGCAGATAGCTTCTGCCTGGTGCCGCAATGCAAAACGTATATGTGAATCGTGCAGGTAATTTGGAGAACAAATACTGACATAATCTATTTTTGTTCCAACTCTTCGCAGTTTATCGATATGACGGTCGAATCGTTCAAATTCCACAAAAAAATCGGAATAGGGGAAAAACCCATCCATTACACCAACACTGTCAAACTTGTCCAATGCTGCAAGAAGATTATTATTAGTGTCTTTTATAGCTTTTAAATGCTTAACAGCAATATAACCTGCAACGCCAATTATTGCAAAATTTACCTGCTTTTCTGTATTCTCCATAGTTATTATTTTGTGGACAACAAAGTTAATTAATATCGTTAATTTTTGTTACCACCCCATCTTCTAATTTATATTTCTCCAAACTTTCCGGGCATTCTGCTAATCCATTATCATCGAAATTAAGTCTATGCCCGAACTCACTCATCCATCCAACAGGGCGACCGGGATTGCCAACGATAAGCGAATAAGGCTTAACATCTTTATGAACAATAGCTCCCGCTCCAATAAAAGCATATTTGCCGATACGGATACCGCAAATTATTGTTGCATTAGCACCAATACTTGCCCCTTTCTCAACATAGGTTTCTTTATATTCATCTTTTCTGATAACTGCGCTTCTTGGATTAAAAACATTAGTGAATACCATTGAAGGACCCAGGAAAACATCATCTTCGCATATTACCCCGGTATAAATGGAAATATTATTCTGCACTTTAACATTTTTCCCCAGTTTAACCTGTGGTGAAACAACAACATTTTGTCCCAGGTTACAATTTTCTCCAATTACACTATCAGGCATAATATGAGTAAAATGCCAGATTTTAGTTCCTTTTCCTATGCTGCAGCCATCATCTATTACGGCTGTTTCGTGTGCAAAATATTCTTTTTCCATTAAGATTTTATTTATGGTTATTAAAGAAATCAATCACATGGTTTACAATATAATTTAACTGTTCTATTTCCAGTTCGGTGTGCATAGGTAATGAAAGTACACGTTGGCTTAAATTTTTAGTAACCGGAAACATTTTATCATCAAACCTGTAGCTACCGAAAGCTTCTTGCCGGTGAAGAGGAACAGGGTAATATATCATCGACGGGATATCATTCCGGGCAAGGTGATTTCTTAACGGGTCTCTTGATTCAGGATTAGTTAATATTGTATACTGGTGAAAAATATGTGTTGAAAATTCACTGTGATATGGGATTGTAATATTTTCCAGGTTTTGGAATGCTTCATCATAAAATGCTGCTGCTTTTTGACGGCTCCGATTATACTCATCCAGGTATTTTAGTTTAACATTCAGTATGGCTGCCTGGATGGTGTCAAGCCGTGAATTTACACCAATACTGTCATGGTAATATTTTTTTTCCATACCATGGTTTCCTATGTGACGAATTTTCTTTGCCAGATCATCGTTATTTGTTATAATGGCTCCTCCGTCTCCGTATGCTCCCAGATTCTTGGAAGGGAAAAAAGAAGTAGTTCCAATATCTCCTGTTGTTCCTGCTTTACTTATTAATCCGTTACCGGAAAGGGATTCAGCACCAAGGGCTTGTGCCGTATCCTCAATAACAAAGAGGTTATTCTCTTTTGCAATATTATTTATCTCAGTCATATTTGCACATTGCCCGAAAAGATGAACAGGTACAATTGCTTTTGTTTTTGATGAAAGGGATTTTTTAACAGAGTCGGGAGATATATTAAAACTGCCGGGTTCAACATCAACAAAAACGGGCTTGAGTCCAAGAAAAGCAATCACCTCTGCTGTAGCTATAAATGTAAAATCGGGAGTTATTATTTCATCCCCGGTGTTAAGGTCAAGTGACATAAGGGAGATCTGGAGGGCATCCGTTCCGTTTCCACAAGGAATAACATGTTTTGCATCCAGGAATTTTTCAAGATTGTTCTGAAAACTTTTTACCTCAGGACCATTAATAAAGGCGGTGGAATTTATTACATTTTCGATGGAATTATTAATTTGAGACTGAATTTTTTTATACTGACCTTTAAGATCAACCATCTGAATTTTTTTCATATTTATTCAGGTTTATTTTATTTGCAGCAAAGATAAATAAATCACATTTAAAAATTTTATAATTTATTATTCTCTTTTTATAGGATATAATTTTATCTATCTTTGTTAGTGAAATAATAAATAAACTTTCATTTTGGAAAATTATATTAAAGAACTTCTGTTTCAGCACGACTGTGTTATTATCCCTGATTTTGGCGGGTTTGTTGCCAATATTCAATCAGCAAAGATTAACAAGACACAGAATTCATTTTCACCACCTTACAAGGAGATAAGTTTTAACCGTGACCTGAAACATAATGATGGTTTATTGATTGGTTATGTATCGAGGGCGAAGAATATTGGGTTTGTTGATGCTAAAAGACTTGTTGATTCATTTGTGAAGAATTTAAGCCTTAAACTCAATAAGGGAAAGAAAGTGATTATTGAAAATGTTGGTGTCCTGCAAATGGATAAAGAGAAAAATATTCAGTTCGAACCCTCAAATACAATTAATTTCCTGCTTGACTCATATGGGTTGGATAATTTTAATTTCGATCCGCTCGAAGAATATGATGTAACTAAACGTATTCAGAAGAAGTTTGAGGAAAGATCTCCTGCATCGCTTTTAAGAAGACGTACAATGCGGCGCATAGCAATTGCTATACCTGTAATTGTTGCCCTGGTACTTATTCCGTTAAAAACAAATATGCTGGATTTTAATGTTGATATCTCTTCACTCAATCCTTTTTCTAAAACCGAACAAGTACAACCCAAAACAGAAAGTACAGTTAGCGAAAAACCAATAGTTGAAAAGACAGCAGAAGCACCTGCAAAAGCTATTACTCACCAATCACCGGTTAGTCAGCCCGAAAAACCCGTGTCCGGCCTGCATTACTACATTATTGCCGGCAGCTTCCTGAGTGAAAACAATGCACAGAGCCTGAAGGATCAATTTACCGGACAAGGATTCGATCCAATTGTTTTCAAAGCCAGTAATGATTTTTACCGTGTTGGTATAAAAGGATATTCTGCTTTTGACCTTGCAATTGAAGAGATGAGAGAAATGAGAAAAAAGCAGGGTTTTGAACAGGTGTGGGTGACGAAATATTAATTATTTTTCTACTTTATTGTACAGCCATCGGGTATTTTTTCAGTGGGAGAAACGAAAGTTAATTTCCCTTCGCCTGTTTCAGCCATCAGTATCATTCCCTGAGATTCTATTCCCCGTATCTTGCGGGGTTGCAGATTAAGCACTATTGAAATTTGTTTTCCAATAATTTCAGCAGGATCGAAATGTTCGGCAATTCCTGCAACAAGGGTTCGTTCATCTAATCCTGTGCTTATTTTTAGCTTGAGCAATTTTCCGGTTTTAGGAACTTTTTCAGCTTCGAGAATAGTTGCCGTCCTGATATCAACTTTGGTGAAATCTTCAAATGATATTGTCTCTTTTTGTTCCATAACCGGTGTTGTTTTTTCAGATGTTTTTCGTGTTTGGATTAATTTATTTACCTGTTTTTCAATTATTTCATCTTCAATCTTTTCAAACAAAAGAGAAGGTTTATTTATTTTATGTCCGGCAGAAAGCAGATCTTTTTGTCCGATTTTTTCCCAGCCGCCTCCTGAAAAATTTAGGAATTCCTTCATTTTTTCTACCGTGAACGGGAGGAATGGTCCCAGGATAAGAGACAGGTTTGCGGTTATTTGTAACGAAATATTCATTATTGTTCCACCCCTGACTTTATCTGTCTTTATAACTTTCCATGGTTCTGTATCTGCCAGATATTTATTACCCAGCCTTGCCAAATCCATAGCAAATTTTTGAGCTTCACGGAAACGATAATTTTCCAGACTGTTTTCAACACTGTTTTTTAATTTTAATATTTCGTCTAAGGTTTCGTTATCAAAACCGGTTAATGCTGATAATTCCGGCACTTTGCCGTCAAAATATTTCTGTGTAAGGATAAGTGCACGATTAACAAAATTGCCAAGCACTGCTACAAGTTCGTTGTTATTACGCGACTGGAAATTTTTCCATGTAAAGTCGTTATCTTTAGTTTCAGGAGCATTGGCAGTTAGCACATACCGCAGAACATCCTGTTTCCCGCTGAACTCCTCCAGATATTCATGAAGCCATACTGCCCAGTTTCTTGAGGTCGAAATCTTATCTCCCTCAAGGTTAAGGAATTCATTAGCCGGAACATTGTCAGGGAGGATATAGCTGCCCTCGGCTTTTAGCATTGACGGAAAGAAAATGCAATGAAAAACAATATTATCCTTGCCAATAAAGTGCACCATTTTAGTTTCAGGATCTTTCCAGTATTTTTCCCAGTCATCTGTCAGTTCCCTGGTAGCTGAAATATATCCTATCGGGGCATCGAACCAGACATACATTACTTTTCCTTCAGAATTATCAATTGGTAATGGGACACCCCAGTCCAGGTCACGACTAACAGCCCTGGGATGCAGTCCGGTATCTAACCATGATTTGCATTGTCCGTAAACGTTGGGTTTCCAGTTCTTATGGTCCTCAAGGATCCATTTTTTCAGGAATGGCTCATATCTATCCAGTGGCAGGAACCAGTGTCTGGTTTTCTTACGAACCGGTTCGCTTCCGCTTATAGTAGATTTTGGATTGATCAGATCTGTTGCATTCAGTGACGTTCCACATTTTTCACACTGGTCACCATAAGCATTTTCATTCCCGCAGTGAGGACAGGTTCCTGTAATATACCTGTCTGCAAGGAACTGATCGGCTTCATTATCATAATATTGCTCCGTTTCCTTTTCAATAAAATCTCCGTTATCGTATAGTTTTTTAAAAAATTCAGAAGCGGTTTTATAATGAATTTTAGCTGAAGTTCTTGAATAGATATCAAAATCAATCCCGAATTTCTCAAATGATTTTTTGTTTAATGAGTGATATTTATCGACAATAACCTGAGGTGAAACCCCTTCGTTCCGTGCTTTCAGAGTAATAGGTACACCATGTTCATCCGACCCGCAGATTGAAATAACATCTTTCCCTTTTGCCCGTAAATAGCGGGTATAAATATCTGAAGGGACATAAACACCGGCAAGGTGCCCGATATGAAGAGGTCCGTTAGCATAAGGTAATGCAGAAGTAATAAGGAAGCGTTTGTATTGTTTCATTAAAACCGGATTTTTTTAAAATATGCAAATTGAAACAAAGATAACCAAGAAAATTATATTTTTGGAGTGAAAAGAAGAAGAAATAAAATCGCGGAGACACGGAGAATAAGGGAAGAAAGAGATGAGAGATGAGTGAAGATTCAGTTTTTAATTTTTAATTTTTAATTTCTATCATATGACAATACAGCAAGAAGTGGGAAAAAGGGGGGAACAAGTTGCTTCAGACTATCTTATTGCAAAAGGATACAGGGTACTTGAACGAAATTGGTATTTTAGAAAGAAGGAAATTGATATAATTGCTGAAAAAGATGATTTCCTTGTAATTATTGAAGTAAAATCCAGATCGGTTAGTTTTCATGAAAATCCAAGGGATGCGGTGAATATGAAAAAGCAAAGATTTTTAATTCAGGCTGCCAATGCTTATGTTTATAGATGTGATATAGAACTGGAAGTTAGGTTTGATATTATAACTGTGGTCTTTTTTAATGACCAAGAATATAAGCTTATACATATTGACGATGCTTTTTACCCTACTTTATAGCGTAAAACACAACTACATGAACATAGATATTCTCAGTATGACAAAGATTAATAAAGATCAATTGAAGAAACTTAAAAACAAAAGCATATGAAAAGAGTAGCAGGTTATTTCGTTCAGGGTTTGTTATTTATTGCTCCAATAGGAGTAACGGTCTATGTAGTTTACCTGGTTTTCAAATTTATTGATAATTTACTGAAAACATATATTGATCCGGTTTTGCCAATAAATATTCCGGGGGTGAATCTTTTGGTTGTGTTGATAGTTATTGCACTACTGGGTTTCCTGGGAAAATCAATTATTGCGTCACCGGTAAGGGCTTTTTTTGCAAAATTATTGAAGAAAGCTCCGTTGATAAAAATTATTTATACTTCAATCAGAGATCTTTTATCAGCCTTTGTCGGGAAGGAAAGGAAATTCAATAAACCGGTTTTAGTAAGGGTAAATACAATTTCAAATCTTGAAAAACTGGGTTTCCTCACTCAGGAAGATCTTAGTAGTCTCGGGATAAAAGAAAAAAAAGTTGCTGTTTACTTCCCGCATTCCTACAATTTTTCGGGCGAAATGTTTATTGTCCCGGTTGAGCATGTGACACCAGTTAAAGTGCCATCTGCAGAGGTGATGAAAATTATTATTTCAGGAGGAGTTGCAGGTTTTTAGTACGAAAAGCAGGAACAGACCGGAGAAAATTATATCTTTATTTCGTTTTTTAAAAAAAGTGAAATTGTAATATAAGTTAATACGTCAATTAAAATAGAGAAAAAAATGAAAAAGTTTACTTCAATTATCTTGCTTGCCTTGTTGATACAGGTTGTGTCAGCACAAAAGATCGAAAAAGAGAATTTTGATTTTAAAGAAATTAAAAATCTTAAAACTACGAGTGTTAAAAGCCAGGATCGTACGGGAACCTGCTGGTGCTTTGCAACAACATCATTTCTTGAAACAGAATTGATCAGGATGGGTAAAGGGGAGTTTGATCTGTCTGAAATGTTTTTTATCAGAAATGTATTTGAAACCAAAGCATTGAATTATGTGAGGTTTCATGGCAAAACGAATTTTGGACAGGGAGGTCAGGCACATGACGTACTTAATGAGATAGCAGAAAACGGTATCGTTCCGGAAAGTGTTTATTCCGGGAAGGTATATGGACAGGAAAAACATAATCATAGTGAACAAACCTCTGTTCTTAAAGGAATGCTGGATGGTGTGATAAAAGGAAGGAAACCCACACCTGTTTGGAAAAATGCATACTGCGCAGCTCTTGATGCTTATCTTGGTGAAGTACCGGCTTCTTTTGTATTCGAGGGAAAGACTTATACCCCTGGATCTTTTGCAAAATACCTGGGAATAAACCCTGATGATTACATCGAACTTACCTCGTACAGCCACAATCCCTATTATGAAAGCTTTGTACTTGAAATGCCTGACAACTGGTCGTATGATGGTTACTATAACCTACCTGTTGACGATCTTATTGAGGTTATGAAAAAGGCGATAAGTGCAGGTTATTCTGTTGCATGGGACGGTGATATGAGCGACAAAGGTTTTTCACACAAAAATGGTGTAGCTATAGTTCCTGAAACGGATTGGGAAGATATGAATGATGAAGTAAAAGATTCAGTTTTTGTTAAACCCGGTAAAGAAAAACAGATAACACAGGAAATGCGGCAGGAAGCATTTGCCAATTATACTGTTACTGACGATCATTTGATGCATCTTACAGGAATGGCAAAAGACAAGAATGGCACGTTATATTTCCTGACAAAAAATTCATGGGGTCCCAAGAGCAATGATTTTGGCGGATATCTGTACATGTCAGAATCTTTCGTTCGTTTACACACCATGGCGTTTATGATTCATAAAGATGCATTGCCAAAAGATATTAAAGAAAAGCTTGGGTTGTAGGGATTCAAATGAGATTACGAATAAGGATTGTACCTGCAATATTATTTACCCTGTTTTTTTTACCGGAAATTCTGCATAGCCAGGATCAGAAGCCTGTTGTTAATGTTTTCCAGATTAGCGGAAAAATCTTATTGGACGGGATATTGGATGAGGAAGAATGGTCACAGGCTTCCGCTATTGATTCTTTACAAATGGTGGAACCGTCAACCGGGATAAAAGCTTCTTTAAAAACAAGTGTAAAAATACTAATGGACAGGAACAACATATACCTGGGGATTAGTTGCTTCCATGACGATCCCGGGAATATAGTTGCCTGGTCAAAAGCCAGAGATTCTGATCTTGACGGTGAAGACTACGTGAAGTTTGTTTTTGATACTTACCTCGACAGCAGGTCGGGGTTTATATTTGCTGTTAATCCATTTGGAGCCAGGTACGATGCCCTGGTAGCTTATTTTGGTGAACATGAAAATCCTAATTGGGACGCAGTATGGAGTGCAAAATCCAGGATCCATGAGCAGGGATGGACAGCAGAAATAATGATCCCTGTGAAAACACTTACTTTTGACAAAGATCTGAGGGAGTGGGGATTTAATATTGAGCGGAGGATTCAAAGGAAACTTGAAGTTGATCGCTGGACTGCAATAAGTAAAGATGTTCGTATAGGACAAACAAATAATGCCGGTCTTTTATCGGGTTTACCTGATTTTAATCTTGGGATTGGCTTGATCGTAAAAGGATCCGGCAATGTAAATTTCAGCAAGAATGTAGAAGAGGGCTCAGGCACTCAATGGCATCCCAGCCTTGATATTACGGAAAAATTCACACCTGATATTACAGGCCAGGTAACTGTGAATACCGATTTTGCAGAGACAGAGGTTGATTCAAGGCGTACTAACCTAACCAGGTTCCCGCTTTTCTATCCCGAGAAGCGCAGTTTTTTTCTCCAGGGAGCAGATCTGTATGAATTTGGTCTCGGGATGGGGCATAGTTTTAAACCTTATTTTTCACGAAAAATTGGTTTACATGAAGGTAAACCGGTGCCACTTCAGATTGGGGGAAAGCTTGATGGTAAAATTGGGAATACAAAATTTGGGGGTCTTGTTACCCGAATGGGGGAAGTTGATTCGCTTGTTAGCCCAACAACTTTAGGAGTTATAAGAATTAAACAAAATATCTGGAAGGAATCCAGTATAGGCTTTCTTACAACTGCCGGTGACCCTGAAGGAAGAGGAGGTAGTTTTACAAATGGTATTGACTTTACTTATAAAACATCTTCCCTTGGGGGGGATAAGAATTTTCTTGTGGGAGCCTGGGGAATGATAAATAATCGCGATAGTCTTTCAGGAGATAAATCAGCTTTCGGATTTGCCATTGACTATCCTAATGATTTGTGGGATATATTTGCCGGTTATAAAAGAATTGGCGATGCATTTGATCCTTCTCTTGGCTTTGTTCCAAGAAAGGGTGTGAATATGTACAGTATAGGGCTTGACTATATGCCCAGACCGGATAATAAACTAATAAGGCAATTCTTTTTTGAATCTTCTTTTAGCCTGACTTCCGACTTGTCAAACAGGTGGGAAAGCTACCGGTTTTTTACTGCTCCTTTTCATTTCAAACTGGAAAGTGCCGACAGGTTTGAGTTTAATATAATGCCTGCAGGTGAACAATTAAAAGATCCTTTTGAAATTGCAGATGGTGTTGTTATACAACCCGGAGCATATCATTGGATGCGCTACAGGCTGGAGCTTGAAACTGCAAGTAAGCGAAAGATAAATGGAGAATTTACCTGGTGGTTTGGTGGTTTTTACAAGGGAAACCTGGATCAGATTGAATTGCAGCTTAACCTCAGACCCTTCTCATTCTTTAATTTTGAGTTATCATTTGAAAGAAATATTGCTTCTCTTCCCGAAGGAGATTTTATACAGGATCTTTGGTCCGGACGTGTTTTATTTAACTTCTCTTCAGATTTGCAGGTTTCATCCTTTGTGCAATACGATAATGAGAGCCGTAACCTGGGAACAAATACCAGGCTACGCTGGACATTTAGCCCGAAAGGGGACCTGTTTATTGTATATAATCATAATATGCTTAACGAATTAACAGACCGCTGGTCGTACCAGTCGAACCAGTTGATACTAAAATTGACCTATGCATTCTGGTTGTAGCCCGACTAAGAAGGAAGATCTCTCACAAAGACGCTAAGAAAAAGCAAATTTAAAATATCGAATATCAAATGATAAATGATGAAGTTAAGATGTGTATTACCGAACTTTTTCATTTTTTATTTGATATTCGACATTTATTATTTAACATCAAATGATTTTAAGTAGTTTTTTGCGTTCATTATAATCGAAGTCCGATTGGTAAAAAGCATTTTGTTTTTGCCAACTATGCCCTAACTTCTTAAATCGTTAATCCTTAATCCTTGTTCTCAAATCCCTTGAGGCCTGAATCCGACTATCCCTAATCCCTCTCCCACACCAACTCGTAACACATAACCCGTAACACTTATTTACTGCTAATAACAGAGAGTATCAGGATAACTCATTTTTCCCAATAAGATTTTTTTGCTAACTTACCGGGTCTAATTAAAACCGGTTCCTTCTCATAAAATCAAAGGAATTTATTTGAAACTATACATAAATATCTTTTGTTATGGCACAAATCAACGAAAATCTAATTCGCAGTGTATTTGATGAGATGGTTAAATACAAATCATCATTATCAAAATACCTTATCGTAGATGAAGATGAAGAAGATGAAGAGATTGATTACCGTATCCTCGGAGACCAGATCATAAAGAATTTCCCCTGGCCGGTTGGTGTTGAATTAAGAAGACTCTTTTCCGGCTCCATGCGACAACTCGACCGGCTTCGTTTAGACCAGATATTCAAAACTATTGAACGTACGATGCAGTTTGTTTCTTTCGTGATGCTTTCTCAACTATGGAAGGATAAACTTAAAAAGGTAGTAACCATACCGGATAATTTATCAAAAGATTTCGAATCCAGGTTTTGTGTTCTTAGCCTGGGAAACTTTACATGGTTGATCAGGTTGGTTGGGAACCTTTATCAGGATAACAAGCTCAGCTGGTTTATGTCGGAAATGGGTGAGAATTTTAATAAGAAATTCTATGCAGCTCTGGATTTCTGGGTTCCTGAACGGAATGAGATAGGTCATTACCAGATTAACCTGACACAGGAGGAGATCGAAAAGCGGTGTGTTGAATATGAAGAGAAATTAACTTTTATTTTACAGACCATTGCTTTCCTGGCTAAATACAAGCTGGTTTCTGTAAGAGAGATAAAAGTAAAGAAACCAAAAAACAGGGATGCAAGATTCCACCATGTAATCGATCTTCTGAACGCTTCGGATTCAGATTTTACAGCAAAGGAAATTGATGAGGAGAAATTCTCTGAAAGCAATTCTGTTTTGTTAATGAAAGGTATTAAAACTATTGAGGAGTATCTGAACCTCTCTCCCCTTATCATTGATACTAATAGCGAAGTACTGGACACTAAAGAAAAATTTGGTATTAAAAAAGATATATTTATGTACACCAAATTCAGGAACGATCAATTATTCTACCTGGGAACCGAGGTGACTGAAAAATGCGATTTAAGGACATTGAGTAATTATGGGATATTGGTAGAAGAATTTAAGGAATTGCTTTCCTCAATTGCACCTTCCAAAGCTTCGGTTGAGGCTTAGAAAAATCCTCAAAACCATTAAACTATGTCCAAGAGCCCCTTTAAATTTCTGGATAGCTATACAAAGGAGGATAAAGATATATTCTTTGGTCGTGACCGGGAGATTGAGGAGATGTACCAGAAGGTGTTTGAGAGCAAGATGCTTCTGGTGTATGGTATCTCCGGTACCGGTAAGACCTCCCTTATTAACTGCGGACTGGCGAATAAGTTTGAGGATAGTGACTGGCTGCCGGTGAGCATACGGAGGGGAAAGAATATAATTGCGAGTTTGGTGCAGGGATTAGGGAAGGTAGCATTAAGTAAAAATCAATCGGCAGTCGACAGTCGGC
>JAGGXD010000012.1 GCA_021163295.1 Bacteroidales bacterium | reverse complement strand
TAATATATTCTCTTTGGGGTTGAATAATTTGTTATTAGAACATGAAATAAAAAAGATGAATAAAAATAAAGAGATGCCTATTAAAATAAATGGTTTTTGGTAATTCATAATATTTGTATTAAAAGTTATAGTTGAGGAAATACTCTTCTCCTTATTTCAAAGAAGAAGAGTATTTAATATTAATTAATACCAACAATTATAGTACATACTACATTCATCACCAGTACCTGATGTCGTACATGCCCAACCTTGTGAAGGATCGCCTTGGTCACATAAACCGTCATCTTTACATTCCGAAATTGCACACTTATCTTTTTTAACATATGCTTTATTATCCAAACTTAAGGCAAATAATAATGCGAAAACAGCTAAAATTGATATTATAGTTTTCTTTTTCATTTTGCTTTGTTTTATTGTTAAACGATTATATATTTACTCAATGTCATAAGTTAATAAAATATTATCTTTGCCCCCGAGGAGGGAGCTACCAATGCTGAAGTTTGAATGCAATTTGCTGCGGTGTTATGTGGTTTTCTCCTTTCATTATTTTATTGTTACGTGTTACCCACCTACTCTTCGCTTCGGAGGGCAGGCGAGTTTCGGGTTACGAGTTATTATTATTTAGTTATAACAACCATGCAAACCTGCCCGAAAGCTTCTTTAACAATCCTAACCAACAAATATCCTCTGTAAACCGGTTTAGTTTTTTATAAAAGAAAATTCATGCAATTTTCCTTTATTCCGTCAATAAATTTAAACCATAAAAAGATCAATTCCAAGAGTTTTTATGCTTTTTTTATGAAAAATTCAGAGAGAGAGAGAGCTGTGGTTCAGAGAGTTACAGACATGGTTTTAATAACGAAAAATGGAGGTTTTTGTTGGGTGGGAGTTGATTTAGGTTTGAGGTTTGAGGTTTGAGGTTTGAGGAGGTTTAACCAGTTTCTGGTTACTGGTTTTTAGTTGTTCCTTTAAGCATAATAAGTATAAGGATTTTGCGACGAACGGAGTGAGGAAGCAATCTTTCATGGTTTTTCGTAAAGTCCATGTTGGTTTATTATTTGGCTTACTGATTGTTTTGGGGAGATTGCTTCCCTTCGACTTCGCTCAGGACAAAGCGTCGTTTCACTCCCATGACGCTTTGGTCATGGCGTACTCGCAAAATCCATTTTCACTCTTTGAATTCCCACCTTCACTGTTCTATTAAAATTGAAAGCTATAAAAGGAACAAAATAAAATTGTATTTTTGACCGTCTAATAATTACAAGAATGAAAAGTTACAGCTTCACAACCCTAAATGAATTTATAGTAGCAAGACAAAAAGAATTTCCTTATGCCAAAGGGGAATTATCCAGACTTCTGCATCACATGAGTATTGCCGCCAAGATGGTGAATAAAAAAGTGAATAAAGCCGGTCTGGTTGATGTGCTTGGTGAATCGGGGGATGTTAATGTTCAGGGTGAAGACCAGAAAATACTTGATGTATTTGCAGATGAACAGTTTATTGCCGCGCTAAAAGCCAGTGGGGAGTGTTGTGGACTGGTAACTGAGGAAAACAAGGAACAGATCGTTTTTTATGATGAGATGGCACGTGACGGAAAATATATATTTTGTATGGATCCACTGGATGGCTCATCCAATATTGATGTGAACGTTTCTATCGGTACAATTTTTTCAATCTACCGGCGCCTGTCCGACAGGGGATCGAAAGCTGTAATGGAGGATTTTCTACAGCCGGGAACAGAACAGGTTGCCGCGGGATACGTAATCTACGGCTCGTCAACTGTGCTTGTATTTACTACCGGTCATGGGGTGAACGGATTTACACTCGATCCGTCTATCGGGGAATTTTGCCTTTCACACTCCAACATAAAAACTCCTGAAGATGGAACTATCTATTCAATAAATGAAGGAAATTATCTTAGATTCCCTGATGGTGTGAAGCAATACATTAAATATTGCCAGGTAATGGATGAAAAATCCAACAGACCATACACCTCCAGGTATATAGGTTCGCTTGTGGCAGACTTCCACAGGAATCTTTTTAAAGGGGGGATTTTTATTTATCCTGAAACAGAAAAAGATCCGAATGGGAAATTACGGCTGGTTTATGAATGTAACCCTATTGCATATATTGCCGAACAAGCAGGCGGAAAAGCAACGAATGGTAAACAAAGGATCCTTGAGCTTAAACCCGGTTCTTTCCATCAGCGAACTCCTTTCTATATAGGATCCCGGATGATGGTTGAAAAAGCAGAGGAATTTCTTTGTAATTAGCATTTCAAATTTTAGTTATTTTGGATCTAAAGGATTTTGTAAATATATATAAGAATCATCCCAACCTGAAAACACTGGTTGAATGGACCAGAAAACCGGAAAATCCAAAGATCCGTCTGAAAGGACTTATTGGTTCATCCAAAAGTCTGTTCTGCAGCCAATTCCTGAAGCAATCTTCTTCTTCTCATTTGTTTGTTCTGAACGACAAGGAAGAAGCAGCATATTTCCACAACGATCTGGCAAATATCCTTGGTGAAGAGAAAGTGAGTTTTTTCCCGGCATCTTTCAAACGATCGGTCCTCTATAATCAACCCGACCATTCCAACATTATTCTCAGAACAGAAATAATGAATGCGCTGTGCACAGGAAAACGAAAGATGATCCTTGTTACATACCCTGAAGCATTAATAGAGAAGGTTGTTACAAGGACAAAACTAAGGGAAAAAACCTTTATGCTGGAGATTAAGCTGGAGATAACGATTGAAGAGGTTGAGGAAACACTCCGGCAATATGATTTTCAGCGGGTTGATTTTGTATATGAACCCGGACAGTATTCAATTCGCGGAAGCATTGTTGATATTTTCTCCTATTCAAATGAACAACCATACCGTATTGATTTCTTTGGTAACGAAATTGATACTATTCGAACGTTTGATGTTGAAAACCAACTTTCAATTCAGTCCCTTGAATCAATCCGGGTTGTACCTGATGTTCAAAACCTGTATTCTGAAGAAGCCACAGACTCACTTATGAGTTTTCTCCCTAATGGGACAACTATCTGGACCCAGGATTTAAATTACGTCA
This sequence comes from Bacteroidales bacterium, assembly GCA_021163295.1. Taxonomy (GTDB): domain Bacteria; phylum Bacteroidota; class Bacteroidia; order Bacteroidales; family VadinHA17; genus JADFUQ01. The sequence continues at coordinate 76,560 of JAGGXD010000012.1, read as the reverse complement.
GGGAAAAAATGAATGATCTTTTTAAACAGGTTTCCGAAAAAGATATTTCTAATACTGAAACTATAAAAAAAATAATTGCAGGAGATTATTTATATAAAGAATGCATTGATTTTACCGTAATTGAGTTCGGGCATTATTTTAGCTTTCCTTCTGAAAATGAACTACAATTCCAAACCCTTTCCCAACCGGCATTCAACAAGAATTTCGAGATCCTTTCCCGCGATCTTTCCGGGAAAAGGAAAGAAGGATACCGGAATATTATTCTCTCAGGCAGCCAAAAACAGATAGACCGCCTTGAAGCCATCTTTGCTGACATGAACAACGAGAGGCACTTTGATCCTCTACTTATGGTATTGCATGAAGGGTTTATTGATAAAAATCTGAAAATTTGCGCCTATACTGATCACCAGATTTTTGAACGTTATCATAAATTCCGGCTCAGAGGAAACTTTACCCGCAATGAAGCACTTACAGTACGCGAACTTACAGGACTGAAACCCGGTGACTACGTTGTGCATATTGATCATGGCATTGCCCGTTTCGGCGGACTGGAAAGGGTTGAGGTAAACGGAAAAACCCAGGAGGCACTGAAGCTGGTTTTTAAAGACAATGATATTTTATATGTAAAGATCCATGCTTTGCATCGTATTTCGAAGTACAGAGGAAAAGATGACAGACCTCCCAAGATATATAAATTAGGTACCGGAGCGTGGCAAAAGCTAAAGCAAAGAACAAAGAAAAAAGTAAAGGACATTGCCAAAGATCTTATTGCCCTGTATGCTAAGAGAAAACAGGAGAAAGGATTTGCATTTTCACCCGATTCCTACCTGCAAAAAGAGCTGGAAGCATCGTTTATCTATGAAGATACACCTGACCAGGAAGAAGCTACAACGGCTACTAAGAATGGTATGGAAAATACTGTACCTATGGACAGGCTGATATGCGGTGATGTGGGATTTGGCAAGACAGAAATTGCTATCCGTGCTGCTTTTAAAGCAGTAACTGACAGCAAACAGGTTGTGATCCTCGTTCCAACCACCATTCTAGCCCTCCAGCATTACCAGACATTCACTGACAGACTCAAAGACTTCCCATGCACTATCGAGTACCTCACACGTCTTAAAAAGCTATCTGAGCAAAAACGTATCATCAGCGAACTACCTGAAGGAAAACCTGATATTATTATCGGTACACATAAGCTGGTAAGCAAGAGCATAAAATTCAAAGACCTTGGATTACTGATAATTGATGAAGAGCAAAAATTTGGTGTGGCAATTAAGGAGAAACTTAAAAACCTTAAAACAAATGTTGATACTCTTACTTTAACTGCCACTCCCATCCCGCGAACGTTACAATTTTCATTAATGGGAGCACGTGACCTTTCAATCATCAACACAGCACCACCAAACAGGCATCCCATTATCACCGAGCTGCATGGTTTTAATGAAGAGATAATTAAAGAGGGAATTAATTACGAAGTAAGCCGTAACGGGCAGGTATTTTTTATCCATAACAGGGTACAAAATATCACGAAGATTGAAGCCATGATCAACCGTATTTGTCCCAAAGTAAAAACCGCGATTATTCACGGACAAATGGAAGGGCGTCAATTGGAAAATGTCATGCTTGATTTTATCCATGGAGATTACGATGTTTTAATAGCAACTACTATTGTTGAGTCCGGTCTGGATATACCAAATGCAAATACAATATTTATTAATAATGCAAATAATTTCGGGTTAAGCGACCTGCATCAATTACGCGGACGGGTTGGACGATCGAATAAAAAAGCTTTTTGTTACCTGCTTGCCCCTCCCCTCTCAGTTGTCACTCCTGAGGCACGCCGACGATTAAAAGCAATTGAAGAATTCTCTGAGTTGGGCAGCGGTTTTAATATTGCCATGCAAGACCTGGATATCCGTGGTGCCGGAAATCTGCTGGGAGCCGAACAGAGTGGTTTTATTGCCGATATCGGATTTGAAACATATCACCGGATACTTGATGAGGCGGTGAATGAATTGAAAGAAACCGATTTTAAAAATCTTTTTGAAAAAGAGAAGAAACAGGAAAGCGGAAAAGTTACAGAGACAAAAAAGGAAAAGTTCGTTAAAGACTGCCATATAGATACCGACCTGGAGATCATGTATCCTGATGACTATATTCCAAATATCGCCGAAAGGATAAGACTCTACAGGGAATTGAACAACATAAACAACGAACAGGATCTGGAACAGTTTGAAAGCAGACTGGAAGACAGGTTTGGCCCACTGCCTGAACCTGCTGTTGAATTGCTGAACATTGTAAGGCTAAGATGGCTGGCTGAAGAACTTGGTTTTGAAAAAATATTTCTTCAGAACAAAAAGATGGTGATCTATTTTATTTCTGATCCGGAATCCCCGTATTTCAAATCACCCCTATTCATGCATATCTTACAATTTGTCCAGAATAGCCCGCAGCAGTTTATAATGAAAGAAAAAACTGATAAGCTGACACTTACAATGTTACAGGTGAATAATATCCGTCAGGCAATAAGTCTTTTAGAACAAATTAATAAATAAACCCTTATTTGTAAACCAGGTACCATGGTTCATAATATTGAATACTTTTTATTATTTTTGAATTAGAATTAAAAAATGACATCTTTGTGGTCTCATATTAGAAAATTCAATGATTAGAAAAGTACAATATCTGTTTTTCGTAATTCTTTTTCTACCGTACATGGCGGCAGGTCAAATTGAAAACAATTCGCCATATTCACGCTTTGGGATTGGAGATATTGCACATCATAGTTTTGGTAAAAACAGAGCACTTGGCGGAATGTCATTTGGATCGAGAGACCCGAATGCGATTGTAATAGCAAATCCTGCCTCCGTGAGCGCCAGGGATACAATGTCATTCCTTTTCGAATTCGGGGTTATTGGTAAAAGTACAGAGCTTAGTTCAGGTGAGCTTACCGATAAGTTTAGTGATATAAATTTTAACAATTTAGCTATTGCTTTTCCAATAACAAAATGGATAGGAACAAGTATAGGAATTATTCCATACAGTAACCAGAATTATAACATTAACAGTACCATAAGGGAAGGTGATTTATTATATAATCCGACTACCGGAGATTTGAATACCAAGTATATTGGAAAAGGTGGAATCAATCAGTTTTTTATTGCTAATGCGGTAAAATTGAATAAGAATATTTCTTTAGGTCTCAATTTTTCATATCTTTTCGGTTCATTAGAACGCATAAGAACACTGTCATTTACCGAATCGGAACAAATCCGGCCTGATTTTTATAATTCAAAATACAGTGACAAAACAATAATAGGCGATATTAAATTTGATTGGGGTTTACAATATACAGCTAATTTTAAACACGATCTGGAATTAACTGTGGGGGCAATTTTCAGTAGTAACACCAAGCTATCAGCCGAACATGAGGTATTACAGGAGAACATTGTTTATTCGGTCGATCCCGGTATATATATTGATACTGTCCTGAATTACACTGATGATAACGGGCATATTCTCCTTCCCGGGAAGATTGGTGCCGGTTTTACGCTCAAAAAGGGTGACAAATTGATGATCGGTGCTGATTATTACTCTCAAAACTGGTCTGATGCCAGATTCTTCGGAAAATCCGATTCTCTTGAGAATACCAATACTTTGCGTGGCGGAATTGAATTTGTGCCAAACAGTCGTGATTTGCGTAACTACCTGAATTCCATACATTATCGCATTGGCGGTCACTATTCTAATTCTTACCTTCAGCTAAATGGAGAACAATTAACTGACTTTGGCATAAGTTTTGGATTAGGATTACCACTGATGGGTTCAAGATCAATGTTTAATATTGCTTTTGAATTAGGGCAAAGAGGAACACTTGATAATTATTTGATAAAAGAAAAATATGGTATTTTAAGTTTTAGTTTAACTTTGTATGATTTCTGGTTTGTACAACAAAAATTTGATTAATAAACTTTTTTAAAAAATGAAAGCAATAGCCACAAAGTTTCTTTTAACCATTTTAATTCTAACCGGATCAATCTCTGCCTTTGGACAAAAGGGTGTTGATGATGGATCAAAGTTTGGCAAAGGAGATGACAGTATAAGATGTGTTAGAAATCTATCTCTTTATGTTGAATATTATCGTCAAAAAAGCTATGATGATGCTTTGCCTTACTGGCGAATAGTTTTTGCTGAATGTCCAATAGCTAATTTTAACATGTATATTCATGGTGTTAAAATGCATGAAATGCTTGCTGAAAAAGCGGATAATAATGAGCAAAAATTTGCTCACCTGGACACTATGATGTTGATTTATGACCAAAGAATAAAATATTTCGGACATGAAGGAAAAGTATTAGGACGAAAAGGGATTGACTGGCTTTCGATGAGAAAAAGTACTTTTGAAGATATCAAAGTGGGGTATGATTATATCAAAAAGTCTGTTGATATGCAAAAAAACAAATCTGAGAATGCAGTACTGGCTATATTTATAACTGCTTCCAGTTCTTTATTCAAAGCCGGTGAATTAACGCAGGAAGAAATGATTCAGAATTATGCAACAGCAAGCCAGATTGCGGATTATAAATTAAGTGCAAAACCGAATAGCGCTGATTTTCAGAGACTAAAGGAGAAACTTGATCAAATTTTTTCGCAAAGTGGTGCTGCAACCTGCGATGCATTAATTAAACTTTTTCAGCCAAAATATGATCAGACTCCGGAGGATAAAGAACTTCTGACTAAAATAATTATCTTTCTTGCCACTACTGATTGCAAAGATTCTGATCTTTATTACCATGCCAGCACATCACTTCATAAAATCGATCCCAGTGCCAAATCATCTTACTTTCTTGCTGAAATGAATGTTGACCGGGCTAATTATGAAAAGGCTTCTGTACTATATAAGCAAGCCATTGAGCTTGAAACTGATGCAAAGGAAAAAGCAAGATACTATATGAAACTTGGCGATATAACTTATCATAAACTGGGAAACAGTTCTCTTTCCAGAACCTATGCGAGAAAAGCAGCTGAACTGGATCCGGAATCCGGACATCCATACCTGCTTATTGGCGCAATATACGCCGGCAGTGAACCTTGTGGTGATGATGAAATTGCCAAGAAAGCACTCTACTGGATTGCTGTTGATAATTTCGTGAAAGCTAAGCAGGTTGATAATGAACTTGCTGATATTGCTAACAAAAGTATAAATGCATATTCACAACATTTTCCCGATACTGAAACCCTGTTTTTCCATGGATTGAAAGTTGGCGATCGCTATTCTGTAGATTGCTGGATCAATGAAACAACTATTGTCAGAACAAGATAAGAAACACATGGATTTTTGGGATATTTTCCCGAAAAGATATTTAATCATAAGCATTGCACTTGCCGTTGCAATGCTTATGTCATGTAAGAACGATATTGAGGTTATTAGTGCGCTTACTAATATCGATACCTTGCCTTCACAAACTATTGTTAACCTTGAAACCATCTATACAGATTCTGCAAAAATACAACTCATAGTAAAATCAAAGCTGGTTAAAACATATAATCACGAGGAAGATCCTTATCTGGAATTCCCTTTAGGAATAGAAGTGTTTTTTTATGATAGAACCGGGAAAGTTGAATCACAGTTATCAGCCAAATACGCAATCTATCATAAAAACGACAAACTTTGGGAAGCGAAGGATAGTGTAGTTGTAATTAATGCTAATGGCGAAATTTTGAATACTGAACAATTATTCTGGGATGAAAATAATAAAATGATATTTACTTATAAATTTGTTTCAATTACCACAACTAATGAAATTATTTATGGCGAGGGTATGGAAGCAAATGAAAATTTCACGGATTGGAAAATAATGAACCCCCAGGGTACTTTTTATTTAGATCATGAATAAGAAAAAGCTAAGAATCCTAGAATTAGTATGGCTCACAATTGCAATTCTTTGTGTGATAACAGGCATCCATAGTACCATTAACTCCGGCTTCTCTTCGGGCATACTGTTTTTCTTAATGGCTTTGATCTCTTTTGTTATGTATTTATTCAGAAGAAATATGAGACGAAAAAGTAAAGACAACCAGTAATGCCCATCATTGTTACAATAATAATATCGGTTCTGTTCTCAGCATTTTTCTCGGGAATGGAAATCGCGTATATATCATCTAATAAACTTAAAATTGAATTGCACAGGAAAGAAGGGTCTTTTAACTCAAAAATTATTTCCTTCCTCTCCCGGTATCCCGGTCAATATATTGTTACAATGCTTATCGGAAACAATATTGCCCTGGTGATTTATGGTATCTTGATGGCAATATTACTTAAACCACTGATACATACAGTAACTGAGCATGATGTAAATATCCTTATCCTGCAAACAATTATTTCTACCCTTATAATACTCTTTACTGCAGAGTTCCTTCCAAAAATTTTGTTCAGGATAAATCCAAATTCCTTTTTAAAAATTTTTGCTATACCTGTATTATTGTTTTTCGTGATTTTCTATCCGGTAAGCAGATTAACTATATATATATCCAACTTCATCCTGGGAACTTTCTTTAAAGTAAAAATACACGAGAAGCAGGAAAATATTGTTTTTGGTAAAGTAGATATTGATAACCTGATGAGTGAGAAAAGGGCAGAGCAAAAAATTAAAAAAAATAACGACGTTGATTTTAGAATCTTTCAGAATGCTCTTGACTTTTCTGATGTAAAACTCCGCGAATGTATTGTTCCCAGAACAGAGATAATAGCTGTTAAAAACGACAGCGAAATTGAGGATCTTCAACAGAAATTCATTGAGACAGGTTTATCCAAAATTCTTGTTTTTAAAGAATCAATCGATCGGATTATCGGGTATATCCATATGAAAGATATGTTTAATAACCCTGATAATATTGAATCAAACATTATTGATGTATCAATTGTTCCGGAAACAATGCCGGCAAATAAATTACTGGAAATGTTTGTTAAGGAAAAAAAGAATATCGCTGTAGTAGTTGATGAGTTTGGAGGAACTTCAGGTATTGTTACAATTGAAGATATTCTGGAGGAAATATTCGGGGAAATAGAAGATGAACATGATACTTCAAAACTTACTGAACAGAAAATTAATGAGCATGAATATCTCTTTTCAGGTCGTCTTGAAGTCGACTATCTTAACGAAAAATACAACTTCAATCTACCTAAACATGATGAATATGAAACACTTGCCGGCTTAATCCTGCATTTCTACGAAAGTATACCAAAACCTAAGGAACTAATTATTATTAAGTTATTTGAATTCAGAGTACTGAAGGTTAGTGAAACAAGAATTGAACTGCTTAATCTTAAGATATTACCCAATAAAAAAGAAAGATGAAGAATTGTGATGAGGTGATGAGGTAATAAGGTGACAAATAAACTCATCAACAAATAAATAAACTCATCAACTTTTTATATATTTGCAGCCTGAATTTTTGTATCAAATAAAAATTATAAATAATAAATGGCAACATTACAAAGGATACGTGACAAAGGAGGAGTTCTTGTAGCAATTATTATAGGATTGGCACTTTTAGCTTTTATTTTAGGTGATTTCATGGGGAAAAAAGGGGGCAGATCAAAAAAATATTATGAAATAGCTGAAATAGCCGGGAAATCAATTACTTACCAGGATTTTGAGAAAAAAATTAATAAACTTACCGAGATCTATAAATTAACCGGCAACGGGACTATTGATGAAAGCACATCAGAAAACATCAGGGAGCAAAGCTGGCAACAGCTTATCCGCGAAATTATTCTGGATGATGAATATAAAAAATTGGGGCTTGGTGTATGTGATGATGAGTTATTTGATCTGATACAGGGTAACAATCCTCATATTTTTGTAAGACAAATGTTTACTGATCCGCAAACAGGAAGAATGAATAAACCGGCACTGATAAATTTTCTTAAGAATATGGATAATGATCCAACCCAGAAAGCTTACTGGTTATTCATGGAAGACGAAATTGTAAACGACAGATATTCTACGAAGTACACAAACCTTGTTAGCAAAGGATTATATTCCACGCATAATCAAGCTGTAATTGAATTTAATGAATCAAATAAGAAAGTTGATTTTAGTTATTTTGTTGAACGGTTCAATACTATTTCTGATAGTGCTGTAACAGTAAATTCGAAAGATCTTGAAAATTACTTCGAGGAACATAAAAATGATTACAAACAATTGCCTTCAAGAACTATTGAATATGTAATTTTCAATGTAGAGCCATCTGAAGCAGATATTTCTGAAAATGAAAAGTGGATTAATGGCATCAAATCTGAGTTTGAAGAAGCTGAAGATGTAAAAGAATTTGTTAACCTTACAGCCGACACACGGTTTGAAGATATTAACCATACCCCGGATGAATTCCCGGAAATTATCAGGGGATTCATTGATACTGCTGAATTAGGGGAAGTTTACGGACCATATTTTGAGAATGAAACCTACAAACTGGCAAAAATAGCTGAGATAAACTACCTGCCTGATTCTGTACATGTCCGTCATATACTTATATCTGCCGGTCAGAACAGAAGCTTTAGTAACGCCGAATCTACTGCAGACAGTTTGAAAACACTAATAAAGAATGGTGCTAATTTTAACACGATTGCCATTACTTTTTCAGAAGACCAGGGGTCAGCTCAACTTGGAGGTGATCTTGGATGGTTCCGTGAAGGTCAAATGGTTAAGCCATTTAATGATGCATGTTTTCAAGGGGAAACCGGAGATCTTGCTATAGTTAAAACCCAATTTGGTTTTCACATTGTTGAAATACTTGAAAAAGGCAATAATGTGAAAAAAATTAAAGTAGGAATAGTTGACAGAAAACTTGAACCAAGCTCAACAACATATCAAAATATTTATGCTGAAGCAGGTCGTTTTGCCGGTTTAAATAACACATATGAAAAATTTAATGAGACTGTTTCCAATGAAGATTTTGATAAACGAACAGCTAACGATTTAAAGCCAACAGACAAAGAAATTCCCGGTCTTGATTCACCAAGGAATATAATACGGTCGGTTTTTGAAAGCAATGAAAATGAAATTGTGCTTGATTTTAATAAGAAGGCTGTTTTTGAACTGGGTGACCAATTCGCAGTTGTATATCTGACAGGTGTAAAAAAAGAGGGATTTTCTAAGCTTGAAGATGTTGAATCAGATGTCCGCCTTAATGTTATGAAAGAGAAAAAAGCTTTGAAAATAATAGAAAATTTAAAAGCAGCAATGGGTGAAACAGAAACTATTGAGGAACTGGCAAGAAACCTGGGAGTAAATATTGAAACTGCCACCGGAATCTTCTTCAATTCATTTTCAATTCCGGGAGCCGGTATAGAACCACAGGTAATAGCCATTGCAGTTAATAGCGATCAAGATATACTTACGGGTCCTGTTAAAGGAAATAACGGAGTATATGTTATTACTGTTACAAATATTACTAATCCGGAAGAGACTGATGACCTTACTGCAATATTATACCGTTTAAAAAGCACTTATAATTCCAGAGCCGGTTATGAAGCTTTTGAAGCACTAAAAGAAAATGCCGATATAGTAGATAAAAGGTATAAGTTTTACTAGGACAAGAATGGTATTGAGAATTATGAGCTTTACCAGGTTATGTTCTTAATTATATGCAAGTCTGATTTCCTCCGTAGCCAGAGTAGGCTTAATATACTCCTGCCATACAGGGCTTTCCCATGTTTTTAAGGCACTATGTATCACATAATACTTCTCAGGAATAGGGTGTGTACCAATAACTACCTTTAATTTGTATTGCTCCTCAATGAACTTTTTAAAATGTGTAATACTCGCACATGGAGGATAACCAACTACCATTCCGGTAGCAAAATGAATAACCTCTGCGCCATTCTTTTTCATTTCCTCAGGGACGTATTCAATATTCCCACCAGGACACCCGTCACAGGTCGAATAACCAACAAGCTCAATATCCATATTCTTGTAAATACTAAAAGCTCCTTCCCTGTTTTTCATAGATCTAAAACACTTACCACCACCACAAGTATGATAACGGTGGCAAATAATAATTCCAATTTTTACTACTTTTTTCATTTGAACTATTTTTTAATTCTTAATAATCTCAAGTTGCTTGCCCGTTCTCTAATCAACATTATCATGCAGATATGAATTATCATCTCTCAGTATTGCTTTTTTCTTTTTACCATCGTTTTTATCATCCTCATCACCAAGAGAATATCTTGAAACTTTTGATTTAGATGAATAAGTATCATTATTTATATTAATATTTCTTCTTATATAAGCAGGCTCGTCTTCAAGTTCGTCAATATTATCTTTAACATCCTGATTTTTAAGGCCTTTTTCTTTTATTATAGAATGTGTTTCTTTTATTTTTCTAATCCGTTCAGCATTTTTTTCGGAACTAATTGAATTGTTTACCGGATTATGATCCGGCATTTTATTTACATCTGCTTGCTCTTCATCATCTTCCTGCGTATTGAAATTAATTGTACGTTGATTATTATTATATTCATCAACACGGTATGTGCCAAGATCTTTATCTTTAATTTCAAAAACGGTATCCTGCCATTTTCCATCATCTGTTGAATTTTCAATCAACGTTACACTTTTCCTGGATCTGCTTTTTACGTATAATTCCGGAATACTGTTAGCCTCAAAACCGGTAGCTATTATTGTAACAACTACCTTATTTTCAAGTGATTCGTCAACACCTGTCCCCCATATTAATTGCACATCCTCTGCTGCCAGTTCATTTAAATAATCGGTTATTTCGCCTACTTCATCCATACTGACTTCATCCAACCCTGAAGAAATGTTGAGTAAAATACTTTTTGCGCCGGTAATATCGTTCGAATTAAGCAAGGGTGATGTTACAGCCTGTTCAATCGCTTTCAATGCTCTTCCTTCACCTTCAGCCACACCCGTACCCATTACTGCCACACCCGAATTAGTCATTACTGTCTGGACATCGGCAAAATCAACATTTATATAACCATGAACTGTAATTATTTCAGCTATTCCTTTAGCGGCAGTAGTAAGCACATTATCCGCATGCCCGAATGCTTCAGATAACTTAAGATCTCCAAATATTTCCCTGAGTTTTTCATTATTAATTACCAGGAGTGAATCGACATATTGACTTAGTTCATTAATGCCGTCTATTGCCTGGTCAATCCTTTTCTGCCCTTCAAATTTAAAAGGGATTGTAACAATGGCAACTGTAAGGATGCCTGCTTCACGGGTCGCTTTCGCGATTACCGGTGCAGCTCCCGTTCCTGTTCCCCCGCCCATTCCGGCTGTAAGGAAAACCATTTTTGTATTACTCGAAATTGCATCTGTTATATCATCCATGTTTTCCAGAGCAGCCTGTTTACCTATTTCAGGAATATTTCCTGCTCCTCTGCCTTCAGTAAGCGATTCGCCAATTTGGATTTTCACAGGAACCGGACTGGTATTCAATGCTTGTGCATCTGTATTACACACTACAAAATTAACATCCTTTATACCTTTTTGGTACATGTAATTTACCGCATTACTACCACCTCCACCAATGCCAAGAACCTTTATAGTTGATGACTTTTCAACAGGCAGGTCAAAATCTATTATTTCGTCAGTCATGGTTATTATTTTTAATTTTTAATTTGTTAATTCACCGTTTGCTAATCCAATTTCACATCATTTTCAGCAAACATTTCATTAAATGTTTTCTTCCACTTCTCAAAAAAGCGAGGTTTTTCACCTATAATATCATTCTCCTTTTCAAGTAACTCATGTGAGGTTTCTTTTTCAACCTCATAAGTGTTCAGGTATTCAAACCCTTTAAGCACAAGGCCAACACTGGTAGCAAATTGTGGCTGGTTAATATCATCGTCTAGTTCACTACCAATAAATTCATTTGGCAAACCTACCCTCACGTCCATTCCTGTTTTAAATTTCACAAGTTGAGAGAGATGTCTGAGCAAAGCACCTCCGCCTGTCAGCACAACACCGGCAGCAAGTTTCTCAAGATATCCGCTGTTTTCTATTTCAAACATTATTGCATCAATTATTTCTTCCATCCTTGACTGTATAATATATGCCAGGCTTTTAAAAGATATCTCCTTTGGTTCCCGTCCTGAAATACCAGGAATTGTTACCACTTTGTCATCCGGGGAAATATCCCCGAGAGCTGAGCCAAACTGGATTTTCAACGATTCGGCCTGCCGCTGTAGAATAGCACAGCCTTCTTTGATATCTTTTGTAACCACATTACCACCAAAAGGTATCACGGCAGTGTGTCTGATAATATTATCATAATAAACAGCAACATCGGTTGTTCCTCCTCCAATATCCACCAAAACCACACCTGCTTCTTTTTCATCATCAGTAAGTACTGCTTCAGAGGAAGCCAGTGGCTCCAGTATAAGCTCCCGTATTTGCAGTCCTGTCCTGATAATACATTTCTCAATATTTTTTGCCGAAGCTATCTGCCCTATCACAATATGGAAATTTGCTTCCAGCCTTCTGCCATTCATCCCAACCGGATTTTTCACGCCTGTTTCATTATCAACAATAAAATTCTGAGGCAGGACATGAATAATTTCCTCGCCAACATCAATAGGGATCTTATACATATCCTTTATCAGCCGGATAATATCCTCCCTTGTTATCTCTTCTTCAACAGAATCCCTGTTAATATATCCTCTGTTACGCATGCTACGGATATGTTGACCGGCAATTCCGACAAAAACATGGCTGAAATTTATTTCAGAACGTTTTTTAACATCTTCTACAGTTGTGCGAATAGCATTCACGGTTTCTTCAATATTCAGGACAACTCCCCGTTTTATACCTTTTGAGGGAGCTTTGCTAAGTCCTAAAATCTCGATTTTACCATTCTCATTTTTCCTGCCGACTATAGTAACAATTTTTGTTGTTCCAATATCAACAGCCGCAACGATATGGTCATTTTTGTTCATAGTATTAGATTTTAATATGGTTATATAATTTTTAATTTTTAATTTTTAATTTTTAATTTTCTTAAGCTAATAAGTACGTTTAGTACAAACTATTTGTCCGTCAAATTTCAGGTTAATTGTTTCATACTTGTTCCACCCCACCTTGTTCAAACCTTTTTCAAACAGTGCATATAGTTTCCTGAACTTTCCCTGATATTCGTCAAAGCTTCCAAAAATAATTCTGTAAGTTCCAACACGTGGCACCAGTTCAAACTCTCCGTTTTTATTAACGTATATCTGTTCAATCTGTGCTTTCCAGAAATCATGTGAACTGATGTAACAACTCAGTTCATAAGCTTGTTTAATTATATTATCTGAATTAATATTTTTTATCATAAGTTCTTGCCTGATCTCCGGTGGTTCATTAATGTAACCACTGGCTATCAGCACTCTTGGAGTGAATTTCTCAGAAAAAGGGACAACTGCGCCTTCCGCATCAAGGTAAAAACTGCTCCCTTTGTTATTTATGATCCTCACAACCGGCACTCTTTGAATCGCCTCAATATGCAATTTGCCCTCGATTGTTTTATATGCTTCTACTTTTTTTAATGCCGGATGTAAAATAAGCCGGTTTTCAATTTCCCGGGTATCAAGAGTTCCAATTGGATAACCAAGTATCTGATTATCAAGTTTATTAATAACATTAAGTATATCATCTTGCGTGACGAACCGGCTGGAAAGCGAATCAGGTAAACTGATATCAATCAAATTACACGGAGTTTCCCCCGACCGGTCAACAATGAAACCGGGAATCACAACTAAATAAGCTATGATAATTACCCACATAAATATTTTCAGGATCCGCTTCATTTTTCCTTTATCTATTCATAAACATTCTTTTCACCGGTTCAACAAATTCACCAATATCTCCTGCTCCAAGTGTTAACAATACCTCCAAATCCTTATTCCTCAACAGATCAACCAGGTTTTCCTTTTTAACTAATTGTTTGTTTTTTATTTTCATTTTCTGCAATATCATTTCAGAAGTAACACCCGGGACCGGTTTTTCCCGGGCAGGATAGATATCTAAAAGTATAAGCTCATCCAATTCATCAAGGCTACCGGAAAATTCATTAGCAAAAATTTGTGTACGGGAATAAAGGTGTGGCTGAAACACCCCTGTTATTGATTTACCGGGGAATAACTCTTTTACAGATGCTATACATGCTTTCAGTTCTTCAGGATGGTGTGCATAATCGTCAATATAAACCAGCTTATCAGATTTGAAAATAATTTCGAACCTGCGTCTGACACCGGAAAAATTTAACAAACTTTTTTTAATTGTCTCCTGCTTCACTCCAAGTAATGTAAGAACTGCAACTGCGGCAACGGCATTTTCCACATTCATCCTGCCGGGATACCCAAAGTGTATATCTTTGATAATTCCAACAGGTGTATGAATATTAAATATGTATAACCCATCATCTATGGTTACATCTGAACAATAGAAGTCAGCATTTGCTTTAATTCCATATGTATATTTTGATACATCATTCAGGTTTTCAGATTCAAGCAATAGCCCCTTCTTTATCAGCAATATACCTCCTGGTTTTATTTGTCTGATGAATTTCACAAAAGCTTTTCCCATTTCATCTTTACTCCCGTAAATATCCAGATGATCAGCATCAGTAGCTGTCACTACTGCCAACCATGGATATAATTGCAGGAATGACCTGTCATATTCATCAGCTTCAAGCACAACCAAATCGCTTTTACCCAGAAGAAAATTTGTATTATAGTTTATTGAAATCCCTCCAAGGAAGGCAGAACAATCAAGTTCCGACTGCTTTAGTAAATGAGCAATAATAGTTGAAACTGTAGTTTTTCCGTGAGTTCCGGCAACAGCGATACATCTAGCTTCATGGGTTATCCATCCAAGTACTTCAGCTCTTTTTAGCACCTGGAACCCTTTATCCCTGAAAAAAATCAGTTCTGTATGTACCTCAGAAACAGCAGGTGTATATATAACCAACACTTCTTCCTTTTTATTAATATCTCTGTATATTTCAGGTATCTTATCTATATTATCAACATAATGAATAAAACTCCCTTCTGCTGACAATTGTAAAGTAAGTTTTGATTCAACACGATCGTACCCTGCAACTTCAAAACCACCGGACATAAAATACCTGGCAAGAGCGCTCATCCCGATACCCCCGATACCGATAAAATAAACCCTGTGAATTTTGTCCGGTTTCATATTAATTAATATTCATCAATTTAAGCACTTCATCCGCAATCATGTCAGCTGAATTTTTTACAGCCATTTTTCTGATATTTAATGATAATAACTCTTTCTCTTTCTTATCAGCAGATAATTCCAAAACTGTATTCAACAATGATTCTCCTGCCTCACTATCTTTCACTATAATAGCAGCCCTGTTTTTCACCAGTACCTGTGCGTTTTTTGTCTGATGATCCTCTGCAACATTTGGGGAAGGCACAAGTATAACCGGTTTTCCTACAAGGTACAATTCAGAAATAGTTCCCGCTCCTGCCCTTGACACTATTACATCTGCAGCTGAGTAAGCAAGATCCATACGGGTGATAAATGGGAATAACTTTATTTTCCCCACACCATTTAACAACATTGCCTCTTCTGCTTTTTTATGATAAAATTCGCCTGTTTGCCAAATAACAGATACGTTTTCATTTTTAATTCTGCCAAGGCCTTTCATAATACTTTCATTAATAGTCCTTGCCCCTCCACTACCACCAAGAACCAGTACTATTTCCTGCTTATTCTCAAGTCCGAAATATTTCAATGCCTCTTCCTTTCTCTTCTCCAGCTTATCAAGATCCTGCCTGACCGGATTTCCGGTAAAAACTATTTTATTTTCCGGAAAATATTTATTCATATTTTCATAGGCAACACAAATTTTTTCCGCTTTCTTCCCCAGGATTTTATTAGTTATACCGGCATAAGAATTTTGCTCCTGAATCAAGGCAGGAATTCCTTTTTTCGAGGCGTACCAAAGAACAGGACCGCTGGCATATCCTCCAACTCCTACAACCACAGAGGGCTGAAACCTGCGAATGATCCTTCCGGCAATAAACAAACTGCGAAAAAGATTAATAATAAAAACGATGTTTTTAAAAGACAATCCTCTATGCAGGCCCGTTACAGGCAATCCTTCAATAGGATAACCCGCTTCAGGCACTTTTTTCATTTCCATTTTTCCTGCAGCTCCAACAAACAAAATATCAATCTCCTGCCTTTTCAATTTCAAAGCGTTCGCAATTGAAATTGCCGGGAATATATGTCCGCCGGTACCACCACCGCTGATAATAATTTTGTTATGCTGTAACTTCTTCTTCATCCGGTTCGGTTTCGTTCAAATTTCTGCTTATACTTAAGATAATTCCAAATGCAATACTTGTAAACAACATTGATGATCCACCCATACTAACAAGTGGCAATGTCTGCCCGGTTACCGGAAATATTCCTACTGCCACTGACATATTAACCATTGCCTGAACAACAATCATAAGAGTTAACCCAATTGCAAGGAATGCAGGAAATGTCCGGTCACATTTTCTCACAATAACTCCGGCCCTGAACAATAAGAACAGGTAGGCCAGTAAAATAGGGATCCCCCCGATTATCAGCCCGTATTCTTCAACGATAATTGCGTAAATAAAATCGGAATATGGATTAGGTAAAAAGTTTCGCTGGACACTTTTACCCGGATTTTTCCCGAATAATCCACCAGTTGCAATAGCAATTTTTGCCTGCTGGCTCTGGTAATTTTCACCCCCCCCCTCTTCGAAGTAATTCTCTATACGATTCTTCCATGTATTTATTCTTCCCTCTTTTTTAACTAATGTTCCGACTGTAATAAAAAGTGCAAGTAACAATACAGCTACACCACCCGAAGCAAGAAGATGTTTAATACTTATCCTTCCGATAAACATCAGTAAAAATGAAATTACGAAAACTAAGGCAGCTGTTGACAGGTTTGCAGGAAGAATTAATACACAAATTATTACAACAGGTATAATGACAGGTAAAAATGCCTCTTTGAAACTTTTAATTTCACCCTGTTTCATTGACAATACTCTTGCTATGTACATAATAAGAGCCAGCTTGGCAAAGTCAGATGTCTGAATTGTAAATCCAAGTCCGGGTAAAGTAAGCCAGCGCGTAGCCTGGTTAACGTTTGTGCCCAGAAACAGGGTTATTATTAAAAGAACAACAGCTATCCCGATCAATAACTGAGATAATCTTGAATAGTATTTATAATGGATAAGGTGAGTGATAAAAATGATCATTATTCCAAAGGCAAGGATCACGCCATGACGAATCAGGTAATACAATGAATTACCGCCCATCTTGTGCATAGCCAGCGTACTGGTTGCACTATATACTGCCAGGAGTGAAAATATACTCAGGACAATAATAACACCCCAGATAATCGGATCACCTTTCAGATATTTATTTATCTTTTCACCCATATTTTTACAAATTCCTTACTGCTTTCTTAAATTGTCTTCCACGATCCTCATAGTTATCAAACAAATCGAAACTAGCACATGCCGGAGAAAGCAAAACTGTATCTCCTTTTTTTCCATAATAATATGAAGTACGCACAGCTTCTTCCATTGAACCCGAATCAACAACATCGGCAACTATTTCATCATAAGCCTTATGTATCTTTGAATTATCTTTCCCCAGGCATATAATAGCCTTTACTTTTTCTTTAACCAATGTGGTAAGCCCGGAATAATCGTTTCCTTTATCAATTCCGCCAACAATCCAAACCACCGGCGTTTTCATGCTTTCAAGAGCATACCATGTTGAATTTACGTTAGTTGCCTTAGAATCGTTAACAAACCATATCCCATGCACCTTAATAAAAGGTTCCAAACGATGTTCCACACCCTGAAAATCACTCAGGCTTTCCCTAATAGTTTCTTTCCTGATATGTAATACCTGGCCGGCAATACTTGCAGCCATGGAATTATAAATATTGTGTTTCCCTTGTAAGGCTAATTCATCAATTGTCATTTTCATCGTCTTGTTTTTATCTGTTTTTGTATGTATCATATTGTTTTGAATAAAAGATGCCTGGTTTTCTGATTTATCAAGAGAAAAGGAAAGTAAATTCCCTGTTATCTCCCTTTTTTTCAATTCCCTGAGTATTATCTCATCGTCACCACAAAAAATAAAAGAGTCATTTTTCCCCTGGTTCCGTATTACTCTGAATTTCGAATCCACATATCTGTCAAAGTCATATCCGTACCTGTCAAGATGGTCGGGCGTAATATTCATCAGCACAGCTATATCTGCTTTGAAATTGTACATATTATCCAACTGAAAACTGCTTAATTCAATCACATAATAATCATGATCTTCTGTCGCCACTTGCTTTGCAAGGCTATTCCCTACATTTCCTGTCATCCCAACATTCAACCCTGCTTTTTTCATCATATGGAATATCAGGAAAGTTGTAGTAGTTTTACCATTGCTGCCTGTAATACATATTTTTGTAGCACTGGTATATCTCCCTGCAAATTCAATCTCGGAGATTACCGGCGTTTGTTTTTTCTCTAGTTTACTTATTAGCTCAATATCATCAGGAATACCCGGGCTTTTTATCACTTCATCTGCCAGGAGGATCTTTTCCTGCGAATGTTTTTTCTCTTCATATTCTATCCGGTAATTATTAAGCAACTTTTTATATTTATCTTTTATTTCCCCATTATCAGATACGAAAACATCCAGCCCTTTCTTAAGTGCCAGTATTGCAGCTCCTGTACCGCTCTCCCCGGCACCAAGCACTACAATTTTTTCATATTTTTTGTTTTCTGACATTGTAATTATCTGATTTTCAACGTAACAATAGTTATAACAGCCAGCAAGATTGCAATAATCCAGAACCGGGTAACGATTTTTGGTTCAGGATATCCTTTTTTCTGATAATGATGATGAATAGGTGTCATAAGAAAAACCCGTTTACCCTTTCCGTATTTCCTTTTAGTCCGTTTGAAAAAACTTACCTGAATTAACACAGACACACTTTCTACCAGGAATATACCGCAAAGGATAGGGATCAGCAGTTCCTTTCGTATCAGGATTGCAAAAACTGCTATTATACCACCCAGCGGAAGACTGCCGGTATCCCCCATAAAGACCTGGGCAGGATAGGAGTTATACCAGAGAAATCCAATTGTAGCACCGATAAACGCACTTGCGAAAATTACTAACTCGCCCGTATTGGGGATATACATAATATTCAAATAATCAGCATATATTATATTACCTGACAGATATGCCAATATCCCCAAGGTTGTTCCAATAATTGCCGATGTACCTGTAGCCAATCCGTCAAGTCCATCAGTAAGATTTGCTCCATTGGAAACCGCGGTAACAATAAAAATGGTTACAAAAATAAATATAACCCAACCCCACTGTGCACTATTTTCGCCAAGAAAAGAGACCAGGTATGCATAATCAAACTCGTTATTCTTTATAAAAGGGATTGTTGTGATAGTACTTTTAACATCATCATTCAGATAAAGAGTTATACCAACTATTAGTCCCAGAATTATCTGTCCCAAAATCTTAAATTTTCCGGCAAGTCCTTCCTCGCTTTTTCTAAAGATTTTAATATAATCATCAATAAAACCAACAAACCCGAGCCAGATGGTAGTAATAAGCATCAGAATAACATATATATTCCCCAGGTCACCAAACAGGAGGGTTGGAATAACAGTTGATGACAGGATAATAATACCGCCCATGGAAGGAGTACCAACTTTGCGATACTGGCCTTCCAGTCCAAGGTCCCTTACCACTTCCCCAATTTGTTTCTTCTGCAGATACAATATAATTCGTTTCCCGAACAACAATGAAATGACGAGAGAGGTAATTATTGCCATTGCAGACCGGAAAGAAATATACTGAAACATGCCCGCTCCAGGTACATCCAGGCTTTCAAGATATTCGAATAAATAATAAAACATATTCCTTTTTCAATTCAGTTACATTGCTAAAACATCAAACATTTCGGCAACCACTTCTCTGTCATCAAAATGATATTTTACACCTTTTATCTCCTGGTATGTTTCATGACCTTTCCCGGCAATAAGGATTATATCATCTTTTTCTGCCAGCATACAAGCAATTTTTATAGCTTCTTTTCTGTCAACCAGGATCAATACTTTTCTTTTCTCATTCTTTTCCACACCTTTATACATATCATCAATGATCTTTTGCGGATTTTCTGTCCGGGGATTATCAGATGTAAGTATCACCTTGTCACATTTACTAACAGCAATACCAGCCATTACCGGCCGTTTCGACTTATCCCGGTCACCCCCTGCCCCAACTACAGTTATTAATTGCTTTTTTTGTTTTTTTATTTTTCCAAGTGTTTTTAAAATATTCTCCAGGGCATCAGGAGTATGCGCATAATCAACTACAGCAGTCACACCGCCTTTCGACCTGATGATCTCAAACCGGCCCGGTACCGGTTCAGATTCGCTAATCAATCTAATAAGTTCATCTTTTTTCAAGCCAAGGAGATATGAAGCACCATAAACAGCAAGAAGATTATAAACATTAAACTCCCCAACAAGCCTGCTCCATACTTCCTGGTTATCAATTTTTATTAGTGTACCTTCCTGTAAACTTTCAATTATTTTACCTTTGAAATTTGCAACAGACCTAAGAGCATAAGAGGTGATATCTGCGTTACAGTTTTGTACCATTATCTTAGCATTCCTGTCATCTGAATTTATCAAAGCAAAAGCATCTTTACTCAGATCATCAAAAAATTTCTTTTTAGCATTTAAATACTGCCTGAAACTTTTATGGTAGTCAAGATGATCATGAGTAATATTGGTAAAAATTCCTCCTTTAAAAATAAGCCCGGCTGTACGGTATTGATCAAGAGCATGAGAGCTAACTTCCATAAAGGCATATTCGCATTTATTTTTAACCATTTCTGAAAGCAACCGGTTTATTTGTAAGATATCAGGAGTTGTATGGGTAGCGGGTTTCTCCTTTTCAACAATTATGTTTCCGGTAGTAGATATTAAACCTGATCTCTTTCCTGCTCCCGTGAAAAGATTATAGAGAAGATGAACAATTGTCGTTTTACCATTTGTACCTGTTACTCCAATAAGTTTGAGTTTCCCGGTAGGATTCCCGAAAAAATTTGCAGCTATCCTGCCTAAAGCAATGGCAGTATTATTTACCAGTATGAAAGTTGCTTTTTCACTTGTCTTAACCGGAATTTTTTCACAAACAATTACAGATGCTCCATTATTAACAGCCGCCGGTATATACTTGTGGCCATCTGTATTTGTACCAATAACAGCAAAAAAAATATCACCCGGTTTAACCTCTCTGGAGTCAAATTGTAATTGATTAACCACAAGTTCCCGGGGACCTGATATTTTCAGAATATTTACTTCGTGTAATATGTTTTTTAATTTTACCATTCCAAACATTTGCTATTTATCCCATACTCATTTCAAGCAGCACCTTTAATCCGGGAGATATTTTAGTGCCCGGCACAACAGACTGTCTTATAACTTTACCATATCCTTTTACTTCCACTTTCAAAGCCATATTTTCAAGAATATAAAGAGCATCCCTAAGACCCATCTCTTTAACATTCGGCATTATTCCCTTACGCATATCCAGTGGCTTCAACAGGACAGTTGAATCTTGCTTGACCGTTGCTACCCATTCCGAAACAACATTTTCATTTATTGTTGCTATTTTAAATCGTTCAAAAATCAATTTCAGATCATCAAGATTCCCGTTCTTTGTATATGGAGGGTCATATGTTTCAGAAATATTAAAATAATGTTGTTCATCCCGAAACAAGCTGGTGGCATAAACTTTATCTGCAATTTCCTTAAAAACAGGACCTGCAACCAGATTTCCATAGTAAATTGAACTGGTAGGAGAATTAATAACAACAATACAGGAATATTTTGGATTATCTGCCGGGAAATATCCTACAAACGAAGCCTGATATGATACTTCTGATCCCTGCTTATAACCATATTTTTCATTTGCGATCTGTGCAGTTCCCGTTTTTCCTGCTATTTTAAAGTTATCATTCCGGAGATTCTTAGCTGTTCCATTTTCAACAACACCCTCAAGTATTTCGTGGACTTTACGAATAGTTTCATCAGAACAGATTGAGGGATTTATCACCTTAGTATCAAACTTTCGTATTCTTTCTCCGTGGTACCTTATCTCCCTGACAAAACCCGGTTTTACCATTTTGCCATTATTAGCAACTGCATTATAGAATGTAAGTATCTGTAACGGTGTCATCCGGACTTCATACCCATGAGAAATCATTGGAAGACTTACCCCCGACCAATACTTATCTCCCGGATATTGAATATACGGGCTCCCTTCACCCTTTATCTCAACATTAAGTTTTTCATTGAGACCCATTGCATAAAGCCTGTTAATAAACTGATTTTCACGACCTTTATAGTTTTCGTTGATTATTTTTGACATACCTACATTTGAAGATAACTCAAAGACCTGTCTGACCGTTATTTTTCCATATCCGCCTTTTTTGGAATCCTTTATAGTTTTATCATAATACCGTATTTTCCCATTACCGGTATCAATGGTATCATCCAGACTAACCACCTTGTCTTCCAGGGCGGCTATAAGTGCAGGAAGTTTAAAAGTTGATCCGGGTTCAGTACTTTCGCCAATCCCATAATTGTATGATTCATGATACCTGCCCTCATTATCCCTTTCCAGATTAGCTATTGCTTTTATCTCGCCGGTTTGAACTTCCATAAGAATAGCAGTACCATGATGTGCATTATGCCTGGAAAGCTGTTTTAACAGGGCATTCTCAGCAACATCCTGCAGGTTTATATCAATAGTTGTTACTACCTCATTACCATCACGCGGCTCTACTTCATTGTTGGTATTTACAGGCATCCAAACATTACCTGAAAGGCGTTGCATTAACCTTACACCAACTATCCCTGAAAGCTCATGATCATACGCTCCTTCAATGCCGACTACATTCCCCGATCTTTCCTTTGTTAAATACCCTATGGTTCTGGCTGCCAGCTCTATATGAGGTAATATTCTTTTGTTCTTCTGAATATAAATAAATCCGCCTTTATACCGGCCACGCCTGAAAAGGGGGAAAGTTTTCAGCTTTTTCAATTCAATATAATTCACTCCCTTTTTTAGTAAATGGTATCTTTCCCCATTTCCCCTGGCACGGATAATTTCAAGCTTATAAGCAGCCTTTGATTTATCATTGAATAGTTTTGACAAAGAAAATGCCAGAGAATCAACCTCTTTCATGAATATTTCATCTGACATAGCAGTACTCATCAGATCCATCCTTATCTCATAATATGGAACCGAACTGGCAAGCAGGCGGCCATCATCAGCGAGGATATCCCCGCGATTGGGATCGATGGTAATGTACTTCATATTATGTTCTTCAGCTTTTTCCTCCCATTTGCTGCCTTCTACATAAATAAGGAAAAACAACTTGCCTATGATGCCCAGTGAAAGAACAAAAATGCCAATGTACACTACACCCACTCTCCAAACGATATGATTTTTTAATGACATTGTTACTGTTCCTTTTTGCTATCTATAACTATTTTGCTTGGTGGCTCAACCAGTTCTTCCAATCCAGGTATTTTTTCCTTAACCATTCTGGCAACTTCAGATTGTTTACTTATATACATCAGATCGGCAGCCGTTGTTATTGATTCAAATCTTAGCTCTTTCACTTCACGCTGCATTTCCACGGTTTCCCTCACAACACGTTCTGCATGGTACCGATTGGCTATATAAAGAATTGCAAGAAAAGTGACGAAAATAATAAATGGCACCTGGTTAACTACCCAGTTTCTGGTTAATACCGAACCATCAATCAAATTTTTTGCAGAGAATTTTTTCCCCTCCCTGTAATCAGCAGGTTCATCAATGAAGTCAATATTTTTTCTATCATTATCCATATTGGCTCAAAAACTTATATTCTTTCCGCGATACGCAATTTGGCACTACGTGCCCTTTTATTCTTCAATAACTCGTTTTCATCAGGGGTTATCACTTTACGATTAATTTGTTTAAACGGAACTTTAAAATTTCCATAGATATCTTTCTCTATGTTGCCGGTAAAATTGCCGGCGCGCATAAAATTCTTTACTAATCTGTCTTCAAGAGAATGATATGTAATAACAACCAGGCGCGCACCGGCATCCATAATATCCACAGTTTGTATCAGCATCTGTTTAAGATTCTCTATTTCGCCGTTCACCTCTATCCTTAATGCCTGAAAAACCTTTGCCATAAATTTATTCTCCCCTCCACGACCGGTTAACGGTTTTACTAAATTCACCAGATCAAAAACTCTTTCTATTCTTTTTGTTTTCCTGAATTCATCGATCCTTCCGGCTAACCGACCTGCATTTCTGATTTCTCCATAGTATCTGAATATCTCTGATAATTTTTGAACACTATATTCAGAAAGTATATCTATCGCGGATTTTTTTGCTGCGGAATTCATTCTCATATCCAACATTGCATCATGACGAAAAGAAAAGCCTCTTTCGGGAATATCTATCTGATGCGATGAGATACCCAGATCGGCTATCAATCCGTCAATCCCGGGAACTCCATGGAATCGCAAATTGTTACTTAAGAATCTGAAATTCTGTGTCAGTAACATAAATTTTTTATCATTCAATGAATTAGCCATGGCATCACTATCAGAATCGAAAGCAACCAGACGACCATTCTTAAGATAATTTAGAATTTCTCTTGAATGTCCTCCGCCCCCAAAAGTTACATCAACATAAATCCCGTCAGGCTTTATTTTCAATCCTTCAATGCTCTTATGTAAAAGAACCGGTGTATGGTATATCATTCTTCTTCAGGATCAATAAGTAAACCACCCATAAGCTTCTCTGCCAAAGCCGGAAAATCTTTCATCTCATCACCGGATATTTTATAGTTTTCTCCGGACCAGATTTCAATTTTCCCGTATTGTCCGGCAAGTACTACTTCCTTTTTTATACATGCGAATTCAAGTAATCTTTTAGGAATCAACATACGGTTATTACTATCCAGAACAATTTCAGCCGTACCCCTGTAGAAATCTCTCAGGAACTTACTTTGTTCCTTATTGTAAGGATTAATACGACTGCGAATTAATTTATTCTGTCGTTCCCACTCGTCCATTGGGTAGAGCACAAGACATTTCTCAAAAATATCTTTCTTTATCACAAACCTGTCCTGTAATATCTTTGGCATATGTTTTTTAAAGGCAGATGGAAGTAAAATCCTACCTTTGGAATCAACTTTGCATGTATGGTCACCAATAAATGTCGACATTATATAGTATTAAAATGTAAAAATAAATAATAATTTACCACAAAATACCACTTTTTCCCATTTTTCCCCACTTTGTTAATAACTTTTATCAAAATTTGCCCGTTTTTTTGTGGATTATCGAGGATTAACTGACATTTAATTTGTTACATTTTCTGTTTTTTTTTAGATTATTTTTGTGGATCTTTGTGTCTTCTCTAAGAAAATCAAAAATGAAAAGTGAAGAAAAACAAGCCGAAATATTTTTTATTGATATTGAGAAAGTAATTGCAAATAAGAATCCACGGTTACTTAAAATATTACCTGCATTTCTGATCCGGTATCTGAAAAAGATCATTCATCAGGATGAGTTTAACGAATTCCTCAAATTACATGGAGATTTAGAGGGCCTTGATTTTATCCGTGAGGGTCTAAAATTCATGGAAACAAATTATGAAGTGATAGGATTGGAAAATTTACCAAAGGAAGGACGGTTTTTATTTGTTTCGAATCATCCCTTAGGGGGACTTGACGGTTTGGTTTTTATCCACGAAGTCGGTAAAATCTGGCCGCGGCTAAAATTCCCTGTAAATGATCTGTTAATGAATATTAAAAATCTTGATCCCATTTTCCTTCCTATAAACAAACATGGAAAACAGGATAAGCAAGCTGTTATCCAAATTGAGAAATCATATGCTTCAGATGATCAAATCCTTTATTTCCCAGCAGGTTTATGTTCCAGAAAAAAGAAAGGGAAAATTGAAGACCTTGAATGGAAAAAGCATTTTATTACCAAAGCTGTAAAACATAAGAGGGATATTGTCCCGGTACATTTCTCGGGCCGCAATTCTAATTTCTTTTATAATCTTGCCAATCTTAGAGTTTTGCTGGGAATAAAATCAAATATTGAAATGATCTACCTGCCTGACGAAATGTTTAAACAAAAAGATAAAAAAATCATTGTCAGGTTTGGCAAACCCATATCATACGGAATGTTTGATATAACATTATCACCTGCAGCATGGGCGAAAAAGGTTAAAAAAATCGTATATTCTCTTGGTGAAGGAGAAGATATTTTCTAACATTCCCTGCTTCCAGTAAGTTCAAAGTTTGGGGTTTGATGTTTTGTTACTGTTTTCTCTTTGTCGCCCAGTCGCTTAGTCGCCGTCTCGCCTTTTCAATTCTTCCCATTTTTCCACTATTCTATTTTTCCATCATTCCACTCTTCCATTATTCCACTATTCCAAAATAACCAATTTAGCCTTACTTATTCTACATTTTATCTTTATCTTTACTTTACAATAAAATAATTTACTATTTCAATGGAAGCTATTATCCGATCCGTGCCACGTGAAAAACTGATGAAAGAACTTACGCCTGAACGGTTTGTCCGTAAAACCAATTACGGTAACAATGAAGTCTATATTTTCACACACCATAATTCACCAATGCTTATGCAGGAGGTTGGCAGGTTAAGGGAGATGGCTTTCAGGCTTGCGGGAGGAGGTACAGGGAAAAAGATTGATATTGATGAAATGGACACCCGGAAAGATCCGTATGAGCAATTAATTGTCTGGGATCCGGAAGATCAGGAGATATTAGGGGGTTATCGTTTTTATAAATGCATGGATGCAGGAAAGGATTGTTTCGATATTAATAAATTATCCACATCCCATTATTTCAATTTCTCTGAAAAATTTATTAATGAATACCTTCCTCACATGGTTGAACTGGGACGTTCCTTTGTGCAACCTTTTTCTACTTCCGGTAAAAGAAGGAAAAGTTTATTTGCTCTTGACAACCTCTGGGATGGCTTAGGAACCATTGTAATTGACAATCCCGGAATGCGATATTTCTTCGGAAAAGTAACAATGTATCCGCATTTCGACAGGTTTGCAAGGGATCTGATCTTACATTTCCTCTATAAGCACTTTGGCGATCCTGATAACCTTGTAACCCCTATTGATCCTATGCCTCTTGACCTGAACAGGAAAGAGATCACTTCTTTATTAACAGGAAAAGATTACATTGAGAATTACAAGTTACTTTCCCAGCAGGTACGAAAATTGGATGAAAATGTCCCGCCTTTGATTAATTCATATATGAATCTGTCCCCAACAATGAAAACCTTTGGCACTATTATCAATAATGATTTTGGCACTGTGGAGGAAACAGGGATAATGATAACGCTCAAAGACTTATATATCTCGAAAGTGAACAGGCATCTGGCATCTTACCGGGAAGATTACAAGTTACCTTCGCATGAATAAAAGAGGGACTTAATCATTATCTTTTGCCTCGGCACTTCCTGCATAAACTTTAGGGAAACTCTTCTCCCCTCTTAAGGCAAACCATATAATCCGGTTCAGTAGTTGATCATCACCTCCGTCAATATGATTAAACTGAGGTTCTATACTCTTTTTTGCATAATGCAATGCTTTCCCGCGCAGGGCGGTTAAGTCAGGATTCATTTCATTGAGAGGAATAATGTTTGGAACAGCATGATAAGCAGATGTATCGGGTTTTGAAATGAAACAATCAAACATTGGCATTGCTGTAGCGTCCATTATGTTCATCGGGGGTAAACCTAAAATTTGTTCAATCGTACGCACCATTGAAGGTTGGTTGTATTGGGGACTTAAAGTTTTCTGTGTTTGGGAATACGGACTAATCACCTGGCACAAAGTACGATAGGCAGATACATGATCCCATCCATTTTGTGAATCATCTTCCGTTACAAAAATTACTGTATTTTCCCAGAATTTACTCTTCGAGATAGCTTCAACAATCTGACCCAAAGCCAGGTCATTATCGGCAACCATAGCACGTGGTGTCGGAAATCCGGGACGGGTACCTGCCGTATGATCATTAGGCAGAGCAATAATGCTTAATTCCGGCCACCGGTCCCCCTCCATTTTTTCATAACTATTCATCTCATCAATAAATGCTTTAGCCCGTAAAATATCCGGGATGGAATGATGATCGTAACCGGGATACGCCGGTGAAAGTAAATTTCTCATAGGTTCAATAGTGGTTTTGTTAGTAAACACAAATGGTTTATTATTCAGAAAATTTGAATAGATACCGGACCAGTTCAATGTATCATTGAACACGGGAATTGCCGCTTCACCATAAATACACACACTTTTCCCATTTCTAACTGCATTATCCCATATAAAACCTGTAGGGCTATAAACAAGAGCATCGGTTTGTACATGCGGGTAACTACGAAACCATGCCCTCACATTTTTTTCAATATAATCGGTTACAATTGATGCATCGGTCCACTGATGCCCCTCAGCTGAAGATTTTCCGGATACATAATAGTTATCAAGTAGTACAAATTGTTTCGCCAGTTTATGGGTATTTGGAGTTATCTTTTCTCCAAAAATACAAAGTTCGGGTTCCCCGTCCCCTTCCGGCAGGTCGCCAAGAACCTGATCATACGTCCTGTTTTCCTTAATTATATACACCACATGTTTAAAAACCGAAGGTTCACCGATACGTACCGGGACAGGTACCGGGGTGACATTTTTTCGTGGTGTTTCAAGGGTAAGACTTATCCGGAATAATTGATTAGTAATTACAACCCTTTTTGAGAAAGCTGTAAGCGTCTTTTTACCGGGAACTCTTATTCTGGAAACCGAAGCCATCATCTGGTGAGAATTAAATACGGGCGCTCCGCCGGAAAGTTTTTTAGAGCCGGCTATTCTTGCTCCTTCCGCTTCAATATTTGCCACAAAAAGATCCCTGTTTTTTAACAAACAAACGGCACCGGGGTATGCTCCTGTTGGAATAAAACCGGTAACTTCACTTTCATTTTCCCTTCCTTTTGCAGAAGAATTTTTTCCCAGTTTAACAACAGCTACGGCATTATCCATGCCATTGGCTACAAAAAGGGTTTTCCCATTACCCGAAACTTCAAGACCATTAGGTGAGGAACCCCAAAAAGGATTTTTTTCCGCTAACAATCTCACAGAAATGGTTTCTGTTACTATCTCTTGTTTAGTATCGATTACCGAAATATTATCACTGTTGGCATTGGCAACATAAATATACCTCTCATCCGGGCTTTTAATAATATCATTGGGATGGAGCCCTACCAAGATTTCCCGGAGAACATTTCCGGTAACCGGATCAAGAACATTAACCGAACCTTCACGGGTTGACCCGTTTTCAGGGTTTGTTTTAACTTTGCCCCAGGGAACACCTGCTACATCAGTATCTGATTCATCGGGAATCCGACCACCCCAATTGGTTACAAATAATTTTCCGTTAGCTGCAACCAATCCGTAAGGAGCAACTCCAACATTTGTTTTCCAAATTATTTTATCTGTCTCCAGATTTATTTTCACAACCTGATTATTCCCATTTAAAACGACAACCAAATAATCTCCCGCCTCTTCTCTCAGAATCTCAATTTCATTGGGTAATGCCACCGGAGAGGGATTTAAAGCTTCAAAAAAATAACTATTGGTAACTGTTGCTTTTTGCCCATCCCATTTCGCTTTAACCACATAAGATCGTTTATTGGAGCCAACCAGACTCCACAAAACATATTGTTGTTTTCCTTTTTGATACCATTTTATCCCCGAAAATGTATTTTTTGCACCGGTCAAAACCGGGTTGTTCCCGGGTTTAAGTTCAGAAATAATTTTACCCGATTTAACATCGTAGAAGACAATACGATACCGCCCTTCAATAGCAAGAATTTTATTGTCAGGCGATAAGGCACAATCCAGTGCATGATTCTCCAGGTAATTGTCTCCGAAATAAATCTGTTCTCCTGCCGGATCAATAATACGATTATAAGGCATTATTACCGGAAGCGAATCCCCCGATAAGTTGAATTTATCCCATTTTGAAAGATAAGGGTTTGCCTCCTGTCCCCGGGTTGATAAAGAGGTTATCAAAACGACAAGGATAAGGAAGCAAAATGAGAAAATCTTTTTAAAATTCATAGTCTGCTAATTTTTTTCGGGGGATAAAAATAACCTACATTTCTGAAATCAAAAAATATATTTTATTAACTTTGAAATATTGGACACGATCATTTTATATATTAACAAATTTAAACTATGAAAACAAAAAATGTAGTAAAAAACTGTATGGTAGTTTTTTTCTTCTTCTGTATTTTCTCGTTTACCGGGGCACAGGCCCATGGGTTACAAAAAGCCACAAAAGTCAATCTTGATTTTGAATCGGTTTCTGCCGGTAATCTTCCCGCAGGGTGGAAAATTGAAGCAACCAACCAACAAGGTCCGCTGGCTAACTGGCAAGTGATAGAAGACAATACAGCTCCTTCAGGCCACAAGGTTCTGGCTCTAACTAAAACCAACCATTCATTTGGTGGCACTTATAATCTTTGCTGGACAAAAGAAATTAATTTCCTGAACGGGGAAATTAAAGTGATGTTTAAAGCAAACACAGGGATTGAAGACCAGGGCGGCGGTGTAATCTGGCGTGTTAAGGATAAAAACAATTATTACATCTCCCGCTGCAACCCGCTTGAAAATAACTTTCGTATATATTATGTAAAAGACGGAGCAAGAAGAATGCTTGCCAGTGCCAGAATTAATCTGCCTGCCGGTAATTGGTACGAATTGAAAATAATCCAGGATGGGAAGAAAATTACCGGTTTCCTTAACGGTAAAAAACTGCTTGAAGTGGAAGATAATACTTTTAGTAATGTCGGCGGCACGGGTTTATGGGTAAAAGCCGACGGAGTTACTTCTTTCGACGATTTTGAAGTGAAGTAAAGACACATACGGAGACAAACGAACCAAATTGGAAAGTTCACTGACCTGGCAGATAAACCGCCACTTCAGACTGAGATGTGATTATACACACAATGATATTTCTCTTCCTGAAGGATCATTTGTTGTTCATGAGGTTGGGGGAAGGATTAATTTCGCTATAAATCCTGACCTGTTCAGCTCATTGTTCGGACAATGGAACAACGAAGACAAAGAAATATTGTTAAATTTTCGTATAAACCGGATTCCAAAACCCGGTACAAATTTTTATTTTGTTGTAAACCAATTAATTGATACAGACAACACATCGTGGCAGCTAAAAAATACAACAGTCCAGGGTAAGTTAATCTGGCGGTTTGTGCTATAATGTGACTATAAAGATATCATATACCTGTTCTATCCGGATGAACTATTCCACACATGAAACAAACTATTATGCACCCAACGGGGTCACCAGTAAAGAAGACACATTCCTTGTAAAATATTTATTTTAGCAGGTAGGTCAGGATATTATAAGAATTCCCTATTTTTGATGAATTAGAAAAAATGTTATGCGAAAACTGTGGATGTTGATTATTGCCTTACCATGGACTATTGTGCTTTATGCCCAATCCCCGCCTGTTCTTACCCTGGAAAAATGTATTCATCGTGCCGAACAAAACAGTTTTCTTTTATTATCGGACGAATATGAAATTTCAGCTACAGAAAATGTTGCATCCCTGGTAAAATCGCAAGCTATTCCAAGAATCGGAGGGGAACTTGCCACAGAAAACAGGTTTCTGCAACCTTACTATTTTAACCAGGTATGGGCATCAGTCCATGCTGATTGGTCATTAGGTGACCTGATACAAAAAACTGGTCGTGCCGCCACTCAGGATATCGAAACCCAAAGGTTAGAAAAAGAACAAAACCGGCTGGATATTATCGGGCGTTCAACCTCTTTATACATGAGTATCCTTCAGGTTAAAAAGCAAATAGAAATTTTACAGGTCAGGTTGAGATTTCTGCAACAGCACTATCAATTAACCCAGGGCATGTGGAAAGCAGGAATACGTACCCAATTGGATGTGTTTCAAACTGAATCGGAAATGGTAAGGTTACAGGAAGATACAACCCGCCTGGGTATTGTCCGAAATAATCTTCGTATCGAACTGGCACATTTGCTGGGATGGGAAAATACCGACAGCCTACGCCTGGCACCGGTTGTAATAGACTCCATTGCAGTTATGCCGTTACCTCCTGTGTCATTACAATACTTATCTGACAATCCGATACTTGCATCTTTCAATTCTAAAGTAAAAGCCCAGCAATATAGAACAAAAGAAATTGTCGCCGGCCAAATTCCCCATTTAACGCTCGGCAGTGGTTATTTTAATGATAGTGATCCTGCAGGTGATGGCAATTACTGGCGTATCAATGCAGGTATTATAATTCCAATCTATTCAGGATACGCTTATATCTATGAAAAGCAAGTATCTGAAGCAATTGTTGAATCTCTGGATGCCCGGAAAAATGAGGCAGAACGGGAATTGATGATCCATCTTGTTAAAGTACAGGAAAAAATGGTTAAACTCAAAAGTCTGTTAATTTTACAAAACCAACGGCAATCCATTTCATTTCAGGCAGTCAGTTTTGCTGAATTGAATTATAAAGCAGGAATTTCAACCAACCTTGATTACCTTTCCGCACAGCAACGCCTGACCAACATACAACTAGCCATTGAGGAAACTCTTCTGGAGTATACGGTGAGCCTCTTTGAATATTATATTATTACCAATCACGTGGATCAAATCATTACACTGGGAAACAATTTGAATAAAAAGCAGTAAAGAATAATTAAAATTATGAATATATCCAGAATTTCCATTTATTTCCTGATTATCCTGTTTCTATATTCCTGCAATCAGCAGGAACCTGCCAAACAGAAAGTCCATCCACTATTAAGTATCTCTGTGGAGCCAGCTTCCCGGATGGATATCATTGATACAATTCAAATCTTTGGAGTTATCAAATTACGTCAGGAAGCTTTTCTCGCTTCTCAATTCGATGGCCGCTTAAAAAATTTCTCCCTGTTGCGAGGCGACAGAGTAGAGAAAGACCAGAGAATTGGGATAATTATTCCACCTATGCGGGAAGCATTAAACCAGATCATTAAAGAAATGACCAGGGAACAGCAGCAGCTTGTAGCCCGCCAGATTAACGAAATTCCACTGTACAGCCCCATCAACGGAACAGTACTGGAAGTGATGCAACATAATGGGGATGTATTGCAGAAGGGCGAATCTATTGTACATATTGCGTTTCTGAACCAACTGGACATCTATGGTGATCTGCCAATAACTTATATACCACAGGTTAAACAATTGAAAACAATCAAAGTTACTTTTGTGGATTATCCTCATAAACCCTTGTTCCTGCCTGTTAGCACATTTGATGGTAAAGTAGATATTCAAAAACAAACCATTCAGATACGTCTGGCCCTGAACAACCCGAAACAGGAATTCAGACCGGGGATGATGGTGAGGTTGGTATTTCCGGATAAAATACATACCCAAAGCCTTGTTATCCCAAGGCAGGCTTTGTTGGAAGAAGAAGGTGTGTACAATGTATTTGTTGTCACGGATGAACAGGTTGAGAAAAGAACAGTACAAATCGGTATCAAACACGACGATTTTGTAGAAGTGCTTTCCGGACTGGCTGATGATGAATTTGTAGCCACCAAAAAAGTTTATTCATTAACTGATGGTATAAAGGTGAGTGTTCAATGAAAAAGCTATCACAATTTGCTGTTGAGAATAAAAGAGCCATGATATTTATGGCATTTTTGCTATCC
The DNA here is from genome assembly GCA_021163295.1 of Bacteroidales bacterium. Classification (GTDB taxonomy): domain Bacteria; phylum Bacteroidota; class Bacteroidia; order Bacteroidales; family VadinHA17; genus JADFUQ01. Next base: position 42,625 of record JAGGXD010000012.1, on the reverse strand, counting down.
CTCACAGGTGGTTACCTGATTTATCATATTCCGCAAGGAGTCTTTCCGGATGCAACATTCCCACGGGTTGCCATTTATGTAGATTATGGTTTGGCTCCCATTAAGGAGATGGAGATGGAAGTAGCCAAACCTATTGAAGAGGCAGCCATGATGGTAGAGGGTGTGCGTACCGTCCGTACAAGTATCAGCCGTGGATCGGCTGATATCAATATTGATTTTCAATGGGGCCAGGATATGTTCAGGGCCTACCAGTTAGTGCAGGCGCAAATCAGTGGTATTCAAAGCAAACTGCCTCCCGGTGTGTCCATCGAGGTAAGGCGTTTTACCACAAGTACCTACCCCGTTGCCGGTTATGCCCTGACTTCAGACAAACTGGATCTGCTACAACTGAGGGATGTAGCGATATTTACAATCCGTCCCCAACTGGCCAGCATTCCGGGCATATTCAATATAGAGGTTATGGGAGGCCATCAACGCGAATACTGGGTTAATCTCGATCCTCAAAAACTGGCAGCCCTGCATCTGGATTATAAAGAAGTGGAAGAAGCACTTAAAAAAGCCAATAACCTGCAATATGTTGGCCGGTTGAATGAAGCGAATAAATTATACCTGAATATTGCCGATAACCGTTTTCTTGACATTGACGATATTAAAAATACCATTGTTTCCCGCCAGGGAGCTACACCGGTTTACCTGTCTGAAATTGCCGCTGTTGAGCCTGCGGTACAAGAAACCTTTATTGCCTGTGAAAGCAATCTTAAACCCTCAGTGCTGATTACCATCATTAAACAACCGGGGACCAATGCAGTTTCAATTATGGATGAAGTGGAACAACGTCTGGTTGACCTTGCAGGTGTAATACCACAGGATATTAAGGTGACAAAATGGTATGATATGACAAACTTTATTAAAAATGCCATCAGGAGTGTACGGGATGCAATCTTCCTGGGAGCTTTCCTCACGTTTATTGTCCTTTTGTTGTTTCTAAAAAGGTTACGTATCACCCTGGTTACGGTCATCATCATTCCGGTGGCTTTACTGATCACCTTTATCTTTATCAAATTGCTTGGCATGAATCTGAACTTAATGAGTTTGGGCGGTCTGGCAGCTGCCATTGGTATATTGGTGGATAATGCCATCGTGGTAGTCGAAAATATTGAACGTTACCTTGAAGAAGGTTATCAGCGAAAAGAAGCTGTAGTAAAAGCTACCGGGGAGATCATCCCTCCCTTGCTGGGTGCTACCTTAACAACACTGGTTGTTTTTATTCCTCTGGTATTCCTGACCGGTGTCCCGGGTATCTTTTTCCGGTCACTGGCATCTACATTGGCTATTGCCGTTGTGGTTTCCATGATACTGGCGGTATTTCTCACACCTGCACTTGCAGCTGTTTTTATTTCAACAAAAAAGAAAAAAAAGGGGAAAATTGTTCCGGTATTTGTGAGTATTCAACAAAAAACGCTTAGAGGCTTATTGCATTATCCGGTTTTTATATTTCTGATCATTTTCCTCCTGGGTAGTATTGCTGTTTATTCCTATCTGCGAATCCCCAGTGGCTTTTTACCCGAGTGGGATGAAGGAACAATCGTACACGATTACCTGGCGCCACCGGGAAGTTCCATCGAAGGCACAAAAAGCATACTCAATAGTATTTCAAATTATATCATGACGATTCCTGAGGTAGAAAGTTATTCCCTGCGTACAGGGCGGAGCCTGGCGCATCCGCGTACACATGCCAACGATGGGGATTATGTTATAAGCCTTAAAAAAGGACATAAACGGTCTTCATTTGAGATTATGGATGAAATACGTGCTTTTGACCAAAGCAATGAACCACGTCTGGAACCGGAGTTATTTCAGGTATTGCCAGATCGCCTGAACGATTTGAGTGGTGAAATTGCCCCCATTAATATTAAAGTATTCGGTAAAAATATGGATCTCATCCAGGAAACAGCACGACAAATTGCTGATTCACTTGGAAATATCAAGGGAGCCGTGGATGTGTATAAAGGATTTATTAAAAGTGAGCCTGAGCTAACCATTCGTGTGAAGCAGGAAGCTGCAACACGTTACGGATTATCCATCAAAGAGGTAAGCGATGCAGTACATATGGCATTGTGGGGCACTGTAGCTACCCAAATGATGGAGGGGTTAAAAATGATACCCGTGCGGATACGCTATCCAAAGTCTGATTTCAACCATGTTGAAAAAATACATAAAATGCCCATTTACCTGGCTTCCATCAACCGGGTATTATTTCTGGATGAAGTGGCATCCATTGAAAAAATTCCCGGAAAAACGGATATTGATCATGAAAACCTCAGTCAGGTGGTCAACGTAAAAGCACAAATCTCAAACCGTGATCTGGGCAGTATTATTAGTGATATTAAACAGATGCTTGTGGGCATACACCTGCCACCGGGTGTTACAGTTGAACTTGGAGGTCAATACAAAAGCCAGCAACAGGCGTTTACCGAACTTATACTGATCCTGAGTTTTGGCATTTTACTGGTGTTTTCAATATTGCTTTTTGAATTCAGATCGTTCCGCTCAGCAGGTGTAATCCTGCTTGGAACAACCCTGTCTGTTAGCGGAGTGTTTCTGATATTATGGATCACAAGGATTCCATTGGATATTTCAGCCTTTATGGGGATGATCATGATTGTAGGTGTAGTTGTTAATAATGGCATTTTGCTGATAGATTATACTGAAAAATACCTTGAGGAAAAAACAACCGATGTTTCAATAGCCCTTTTAATGGCAGGTAAAATACGGTTAAGACCCATCCTGATGACCACCCTTGCCACTATATTCGGATTTTTACCACTGGCACTGGCCACAGGAGAAGGTTCTGAAATGTTGCAGCCACTCGCTATCTCTATGATTGGCGGGATGAGTATTTCCATGTTCCTTTCGTTGCTGGTGATACCGGGTTTATATTGGGTAGTTAACCGTAATAAATATTCTTTAATTACTTAAGTCCAAAAAATAAATCTTTTAACCTTGTAACATGAACAGAACCACTTTATATATAAAAAACATGGTTTGCAACCGATGTATCAAAGTTGTGAGGGAGGAACTTACCGGTTTGGGCTATCCTGTTGAAAGTATTGAACTGGGAGAAGTTGTATTAAATAAAGAAGTTAATAATACAGATATTGAACAAATAAGGCAGGTTTTAACTGATAATGGCTTTGAACTTATTGATGATAAGAAAAGTTGGATAATAAACAAAATTAAAACCCTGATAATTGAGTACATACATTATGATAAAGAAAAACCGGAATATATAAATTTTTCCGATTTTCTATCAAGGGAATTGGGTTACGATTATTCTTACCTGAGCAGCCTTTTTTCTTCAGTAGAAGGACTAACCATTGAGAAAAATATCATATTACACCGTGTTGAAAAAGTAAAGGAATTATTGGTTTATGACGAACTGACCTTAAGTGAAATTGCTTACCGTACGGGTTACAGTAGCGTACAACATCTTTCCCAACAGTTTAAAAAGATAACAGGACTTACCCCTTCCCACTTCAAACGGATCAAAGAAAAAAAACGAAATTCATTAGATAAAGTCTAAATCAAGAAAAGATATAACTCTTTCCCATAATTATATAAAACGATTATAAAATATGCCATTATCTTTGTAGCATGTTTAGAAAAATAGCAAATATTATATTAGTCATGTTATTGTTAACTACAACGATTGGCTTTTCTGTGTCTAAACATTACTGTGGTTCACGTTTAGTTGAAGTATTAATAAATTCGGAAGCAGAGCCATGTTGTGACAATATGGGAAATTCCAACTGCTGTCACAATGAAACAAAGATTTTTCAGCTTAAAGAAGATTTAGTTGCACCTGTTTCCTTCAAGAATACCCGGATTGCAGGTTTTGATATTCTTTTCCCGTTGGTGTTTGTTTATTTTTTTAATGCTCCGGGCAACATTGAACCAGAAGTTTCAAATTTCGCTGAATCTCCGCCTCCACCTGCCATACAAGCTAAATTATCTTTATTACAGGCATACCTCTGTTAGTCATTTTGTATAAGTAATATCATCATTCCCTTGTGCATTCCACAACGGCTGAATTGATATAGATAATTCTTTTATCAAAACTTAAACAAAATCATGACATTCGAAAATATTCAGAGATATGTTAAATAAAATCATTAAATTTTTTCTTGAAAACAAGCTGGTTACCCTTTTAGCCCTGGCTGTATTAATAGCCTGGGGAGTTATTACAGCTCCTTTTGAATGGGAAACAGGCTTTCTTCCCCGTGATCCGGTTCCGGTAGATGCAATACCTGATCTGGGTGAAAACCAGCAGATTGTTTACACTATATGGCCGGGACGTTCACCTCAGGATATTGAAGACCAGATTAGTTATCCTTTAACCACAGCTCTTCTGGGAATCCCTGGTGTTCGGACTATCCGCAGTAATTCAATTTTCGGGTTTTCAAGTATTTACGTCATATTTGATGAAGATGTGGAGTTCTACTGGAGCCGGACACGGATCCTTGAAAAAATGAACTCCCTTCCAGCCGGGACCCTCCCGGAAGGAGTAACTCCTGCACTTGGTCCTGATGCAACAGCTTTGGGCCAGGTTTTCTGGTACACACTTGAAGGAAGGGATAAAGATGGGAACCCTGCCGGAGGCTGGGATCCCCAGGAATTAAGAACCATCCAGGATTTTTATGTCAGCTATTCCCTCACTTCGGCAAAAGGTGTGGCCGAAGTGGCTTCAATAGGTGGTTTTGTCAAAGAATACCAGATCGATATTGATCCCAATGCCATGAAGGCCTATGGTGTGACAGTAGCCCAGATAATGAATGCGGTAAAGAAAAGCAATCTGGATATTGGTGCACGTACCATTGAATTCAACCGGGTTGAATACCTTGTCAGGGCGCTTGGTTATATTAAAAACCTGGAGGATCTTGAAGAGAGTGTGGTTGCCGTAATTGATAATGTGCCTGTACGGTTAAAAGATGTATCCCATATCGGTTATGGTCCGGCTACCCGGCGGGGAGGACTTGATAAAGGCGGGGCTGAAGCTGTGGGTGGTGTTGTTGTGGCCCGCTTCGGTGCCAATCCGCTTAAGGTTATAAATAATGTAAAAGAAAAAATTAAAGAAGTATCTACCGGTCTGCCGTCAAAGACGCTGGATGACGGAACCATTTCAAAAGTTACAATTGTTCCTTTTTACGACCGCACCGGCCTTATTAAAGAAACATTGGGTACCCTTGAATCAGCCCTTACCCATGAGATACTCATTAGTATCATTGTAGTGATTATGCTGGTTCTGAACCTCAGGGCTTCCGTACTGATCTCAGGCCTGTTGCCTCTGGGTGTGCTTATTACTTTTATTACCATGCGCCAGTTTGGAGTAGATGCCAATATTGTAGCCCTGTCAGGAATAGCCATTGCCATTGGAGTTATGGTAGATGTAGGTATTATATTTACCGAAAATATAGTGAGGCATCTCGATATGCCGGAAAACAAAGACATAAAGGGAAAGCAATTGCTTGACGTGGTGTACCGGGCAACAATAGAGGTGGCTTCGGCTATCATGACAGCCCTGGCAACTACCATAGTAAGTTTTCTGCCTGTTTTTGCCATGCAGGCTACCGAAGGAAAATTGTTCCGTCCACTGGCCTTTACCAAAACATTTGCATTGCTATCATCCCTGCTTATAGGGATCGTTTTCATCCCGGCTTTTTCACATATTCTATTTTCAATAAGATTCGATAAGAAAAGAATGAGCCGGATATGGAATATAACATTGATCGCGGCCGGGCTGATTTTTTCGATAGGCTTTGGTTCATGGGCGGCTGTTGCACTGGTTGCCTTTGGTGTAAATAATTTACTGAAAAATAGATGGCCGGTGAATAAAAAGTATTTTGTGAACTTAATAAATATTGGGGTTACAATCCTGGTTATTGTTTACTTCCTTACAGTGGAATGGATGCCACTTGGCGCTCAGAACAGCACACTTTCAAACTTTATTTTTGTTATCGCTATCACAGGGACTGTTTTGGGCCTTCTAATGACCATCGTTCATTTTTATCCGGTTATTCTGAAATGGGTACTCGATAACAAAGTAAAATTTCTTTTAGTGCCGGTTATCCTGATCCTTTTCGGGGTCACTACCTGGCAGGGTTTTGACAAAGTATTTGGTTTTATCCCGAATGGTTTTGAGAAACTGGGCTGGAACCTGCGGGAAACAAAAGGATGGCAGACAATGAATAAAGTAATTCCCGGGGTGGGAAAAGAATTTATGCCGGCCCTGGATGAAGGTTCCTTCCTTTTAATGCCCACAACCATGCCTCATTCCGGAATAGAAGAAAACCTTGAAGTAATCAAAATGCTCGATCTGCGTGTGAATTCCATTCCCGAGGTTGAAAGCGTAGTAGGCAAATGGGGGAGGGTGAATTCTGCACTTGACCCTGCACCTATATCCATGTATGAGAATGTTATAAATTACAAGCCGGAATATATGTTGGATGAATATGGGCGAAGAATGCGTTTCAAGGTGGATAAGAATGATGCTTTTATTCTTAAAGACGGAAGCAAATATGATCCGGCAAAAGATGGTTTTCTTGAGATCGATCATGAAAACCTGATATACGACGAAAAGGGGAAATATTTCAGGCAATGGAGAGAACACATCAAATCGCCCGATGATATATGGAAAGAGATCTTAAAGAAATCCTCTATTCCAGGTTTGACCTCTGCACCGAAATTACAGCCTATTCAGACTCGCCTGATCATGTTACAAACTGGTATGCGTGCACCAATGGGGATAAAGGTTTACGGACCCGATCTCGGAACCATTGAAAAGGTTGGTTTCGACATTGAAAAGTTCCTTAAAGAAGTCCCCGGTATAAAACCCGCATCGGTATTTGCCGACAGGGTGGTTGGAAAACCTTACCTGGAGATCGATATTAACCGGAAAGCAATATCCAGGTATGGATTAACCATCAAAGATTTACAGACTTTCCTGAGCAGTGCCATCGGAGGAATGGCCCTTACAAATACCGTGGAGGGACGTGAACGTTTCCCTGTAAGAGTACGTTATGCCCGGGAATACAGAGATAACCCTGAGGATCTGAAAACTATTCTTATCCCTACACCCTCGGGTGTTCAGGTTCCACTTGGAGAGTTGGCAAAATTCACATACACCCGTGGCCCGCAGTTGATTAAAAGTGAAGATACTTTCCTTGTGGGATATGTGATCTTTGATAAGGTGGCAGACCGGGCAGAAGTTAACGTGGTGGAGGATGCTCAAAAATATCTCGAAGTGAAAATTGAATCCGGCGAGTTTGTTGTTCCTGCCGGAGTTAAATACATATTTACAGGAAATTATGAGAACCAGATCAGGGCAACAAAACGATTGTTGCTTGTGGTTCCTATTTCCCTGATGGTGATTTTTCTAATTCTTTATTTCCAGTTCCGTTCTGTTGCAACTTCATCTATGGTATTTACAGGCATATTCGTGGCTTTTGCAGGAGGGTTTATAATGATCTGGTTATATAGCCAGGGTTGGTTCATGAATTTTTCGATTGCAGGTGTGAATATGCGAGATCTCTTCCAGATGCATCCCATAAACCTTAGTGTGGCAGTCTGGGTTGGTTTTATCGCACTGTTTGGCATTGCCACCGACGATGGTGTTATTATGGGAACATATCTGATGCAGGTATTTGAAAAGGAAAAACCAAAAACCGTGGAAAAAATACGTGAGTCAGTGTTACACGCAGGAAGTAAAAGGGTAAGGCCGGCCATGATGACCGCCTCAGTAGCTATAATTGCGTTGATACCAGTCCTGACATCTGTTGGTAAAGGGTCTGACATTATGGTCCCAATGGCCATCCCGTCATTCGGTGGCATGCTCCTGCAGGTAATTACTATGTTCGTAGTGCCGTTGCTTTACAGTTTGTGGCAGGAACGAAAAATAAAAAACATAAAAAAAAGAAGATAAAAGTATGAAAATGAATATAATATATATCTATCTGGTCTTGCTTATTTCTTATTCTTTAATTACCATAGAAGGAAAAGGGCAGGATATCCTGAGCAATTACCTTGTGACAGCCGCTGAAAACAATCCGGGATTGAAGGCAAAATTTAATGAATATATGGCCACACTGGAGATAGCATCACAGGTAAATACCTTACCTGATATGCAATTTGCCTTCGGATATTTTATTCATCCCGTTGAGACAAGAGTGGGGCCACAAAAAGCTAAAATATCGGTAAGTCAGATGTTTCCCTGGTTCGGGCGCTTGAAAGCCAGCGAGGATGTAGCTATTCAAAAAGCAAAAGTAAAATATGAGACTTTCGAGGAAGCTAAATCAAGATTATACTACGATGTTAGTATAAATTACTTCGAATTATATTTTATTGATAAAGCAATAAGGATTACAAGAGAAAATATTGATATCCTGAATACTTTTAAAAGGCTTGCCCTGATAAAGGTGGAAGCAGGCCTTGCATCGGCAGTTGATGAACTGAGGATTGAAATGGAAATTGCTGATATAGAGAACAGGCTGGCTCTTTTACGTGACCGGTATTTTGCCAAAACGGTGGTGTTTAATAATCTTTTAAATATTGATGAGGTCTCTGTTATTCACTTACCTGATACACTGTGGAGTGATAATCTGCCTTCTGATAAGCAGGCCGTGTTGGACAGTATCCGGTCAAATAACCATCAGTTATTAAGCCTCGATTTCGAAATGAGTTCATTTAAAAGTAAGGAGTTAGCTGCCAGGAAAACAGGACTTCCGAATATCTCAATTGGCATCGACTATATTTTTACAGGTGAAAGTAGTAATCCTTCACTGAGCCTTTCAGAATCAGGGAAAGATGCTATTCTATTCCCCAGGATCGGCATTTCTATTCCGCTGTACAGGAAAAAATATAACTCAATGGTAAAGGAAGCAGTGTTGCTTCAGCAAGTAGTTGAAGATAAAAAGACTGACAGGATAAATTTACTCGAATCTTTATTCGAAAATATTTATAAAGATTACAATGATGCTGCCAGAAGGATGGAATTGTACCAGGTGCAGACTACACTTGCACTTAGAGCAATGCAATTGCTTGAAACGGAGTATGTTACAGATAATACCGGGTTTGAAGAGATTTTGAGAATGGAACGCAAAGTGCTGCTTTACGCACTGGAGTTGGAAAAAGCCAGAACAGATCAAAATGCAGCCGTTTCGTTTTCAAAATATTTAACCGGAAAATAAAGGAAAAAAGACCTGCCAGTTCTCTTTTAAGTCCTGGCATTGTCTGGTGGAACTCCCACCGTTCCGACTACCATCGGAACACCTCCTCAGGGAGAGGGTAGTAAAAAGTATTTAATAAAAGAGTAATAATATCATGAAAACAAAAATTAACAAAAGAGAATTAATAATAACAGGTATTACCCTGATTGCAGGGTTATTCCTCGGTTGGCTGTTTTTTCATAATTCAGGTGGTATATCTTCCGGAAAAGAAATTGCAGAACACAGCCATGAAGGTGAGTCAGCGGAAAGCATATGGACATGTTCAATGCATCCACAGATAAGAATGGATGAACCAGGCCAGTGTCCCATCTGCGGGATGGACCTTATTCCTGTAACCGACCTGCGGACAGAAGAGGAAGTCTCTGCTGATGAGATTGCTATGACAGAAGCTGCAATAAAGCTTGCAAGCATCCAGACAACAACTGTTATAAAAGGGAAACCTGAGAAAACAGTTTACCTTCTGGGAAAAGTAAGACCCGATGAAAGAAATATATCTGAACTTACAGCCAGATTCGGAGGACGTATAGAGAAGTTGTTCGTGAACTTTACCGGGCAAAATGTAAAGAAGGGACAGAAGCTTGCCGCCATCTATTCCCCGGAATTGATTGCAGCCCAGAAAGAATTACTTGAGGCTGCTAAATATAAGGAAACCAATCCCGGATTCTATAAAGCAACAAGAACAAAACTGAAATTATGGGATCTAAACGAAAAGCAGATCGATGACCTTGAGAACAGTGGTGTCACTCAGCATTATTTCGAGATTTTGTCACCAATTTCAGGAACTGTAACCATGCGTCATGTTTCGCTGGGTGATTATGTTAAAGAAGGAAATCCGTTATTTGAAGTGATAAACCTGACCCGGTTATGGGTAATGTTTGATGCTTATGAAAGTGACCTTCCATGGATCAGGATAGGGAATAAAATTGATTTTACAATTCAATCATTGCCCGGAAAAAAATTCAATGGTAAAATTACCTTTATCGACCCTTTTATCAATGCCAAGACCCGTGTGGCAAAAGTCAGATTGGAATTAAATAACACACAACTCCTTCTGAAACCTGAGATGTTTGTAAATGGTATTTTGAAATCGGAGATCGAACAGTCAAATGATTTACTTATCCCGAAATCATCCGTTCTGTGGACGGGAAAAAGAGCCGTGGTGTATGTTAAAGTTCCGGACAGGGCCCAACCCTCATTCCTGTACCGTGAAATTGTGTTAGGACCGGAAGCAGGGAATTTCTATGTTGTGAATTCCGAACTGAGTGAAGGCGAAGAAATAGCCATGAATGGAGTATTTAAGATTGATGCTGCTGCCCAGCTTGCCGGCAAACCAAGCATGATGAATCCAGAGGGTGGAAAAGTGTCAACCGGTCATAATCATGCCGGTATGGATATGGGCGAAGGAAGTGAGGAGGAGATGGAGAAGAAGGCTGATCAACCGGGCCACGATATGGAATCCATGGAGGTGCCTGATAAGTTTAAAAAGCAGCTTAACGAAGTGGTGAGCCAGTACCTTTTACTTAAAGATGCATTTGTTGACTCAAATGAACAGGATGTTGAAGCAGTTGCTAAAAAAACACTTGAGGCCTTGAATAAAGTTGACATGACACTGCTTAAAGGTGATGCACATAACCAATGGATGAAATTGCAAAAGCCTATCAAGGATAATCTGAATGGTATTATTCAGATGAAAGGAATAGAAATGAAACGCTCGCATTTTAGTATTGTTTCGGATAAACTGTCGGAAGCTATTAATCAATTCGGTGTGCGTAGTACTGAAACAAGTGCCTTATATCTTGATTTTTGTCCCATGGCTTTTAATAACAAAGGTGCATACTGGATCAGCGATTCAAAAAAAATTAGAAACCCATATTTCGGCAATACAATGCTGACTTGTGGAGAGATAAAACAAACGATAAAGTAATAATAAAAAGATAATCATGAAAAATATGAAAGGTAACGAACATGCCATGATGATGATGGAAGAAAACAGTAATATGATGGGGATGATGAAAGAAAATCCCGAGATGATGCAAAAAATGAAACAAAAAGGAATGATAATAAAAAAGAACATAAACATTGAAAAATGAAGTTATGCAGAATTATATAAGTAAAAAACAAAACGAAAAATTCGCATGCCCCATGCGCTGCGAAGGTGATAAAACCTACGATGCTCAGGGTGATTGCCCGGTTTGCGGGATGCACCTTAAACCGGTGGAAGACCCAGGTATTGAACATCATCACCATAAAAATGAAAATGGGCAAAAACACCAACCCAACCACCATGGAGTACATGTAAAAACAAATGATTCTGAAGTAGATGGAAAATATTACTGCCCCATGCAATGCGAAGGTGATAAGACCTACGATGCCCCGGGTGATTGCCCGGTTTGTGGGATGCACCTGAACAAAGTGGAAACCAATAAAACTTCTACGGTAACGTACACCTGTCCCATGCATCCTGAAATTAAGCAAAAAAAAACCGGGAGCTGTCCTAAATGTGGAATGGATCTGGTTCCGGAAAAGGGAGAAGATACCAGTGAGGAAGAGAAAGCTTATAAAAAAATGGCTAAAAAATTCTGGATTGCCTTAGCATTGAGTATTCCGGTTTTCTTAATAGCCATGTCTGAGTTTCTAAGTTTTCTGCATCTCGAATCTATTGCATCTAAAAACGTCTGGGGCTGGGTTCAGTTTGTTCTTGCAACCCCTGTTGTCTTTTATTCAAGCTGGGATTTTTTTAAACGGGGATGGGCTTCCATCCGCCGTTGGTCTCCAAATATGTGGACACTAATATCAATTGGTGTAGGAGCGGCATACCTGTTTAGCGTGTTTGCTTTACTGCTACCAGATAGTTTTCCTGCCCAGTTCAAAGATGAACAAGGAAATGTTCACCTGTATTTTGAAGCTGCAGCAGTAATATTAACACTGGTACTTTTGGGGCAAGTATTGGAATTACGCGCCCACAGCAAAACCAATTCGGCTATCAAAGCCTTATTGGGGCTAGTTCCACCCGTTGCCCGGGTTATCCGCAACGGCGTGGAAGAAGAAATTCCTTTAGAAGAAGTAAAAGTTGGTGATCTTCTAAAAGTAAAGCCCGGAGAAAAAATTCCCGTTGATGGTATCATTTATAAGGGTGATGCGGTAATTGACGAAAGCATGATTACCGGTGAACCCATTCCAGCTGATAAAACCGAGGGAGATAAGGTTACCGGAGGAACAATCAATGGTCAAACAGCGTTTGAGATGAAGGCTGAAAAAGTGGGCAGCGATACCCTGTTAGCTCAAATCATTGAAATGGTGAACCAGGCTAGTCGTTCCCGGGCGCCTATCCAAAAACTGGCAGACACAGTTGCCAAATACTTTGTACAGATTGTGATTTCCTGTGCAATCATTACGTTTGCCGTTTGGTCCATCTGGGGCCCTGAGCCGGCTTATGTCTATGCTTTTGTAAATGCCGTTGCCGTGCTAATTATTGCCTGTCCCTGTGCATTGGGACTGGCAACTCCCATGTCCATCATGGTGGGAACAGGGAAGGGAGCTCAATCAGGTGTGCTGGTAAAAGACGCCCGTGCCATTGAGGAAATGAATAAAATTGATACACTCATTATTGATAAAACAGGCACCATTACTGAAGGAAGACCAAGCCTGAATAATTTTAAATCCTTTGGGAAACTGAGCGATCGGGAAATCCTGCTATTGGCCGCCTCTGTCGATGTAAACAGTGAACATCCGCTTGCTGATGCCATTGTTGCCGGCGCAAAAGCCAACCACCTGGAGCTTCTTAAACTTGACAAATTTGAATCAGTAACCGGAAAAGGAGTACAAGCTGTTTACAAAAGTGGAAAAATCGGATTAGGTAACCACCGTCTGATCGAAGATTTTCAGGCAATCCTTGATGATAACAAGAAAAACCTGGTTCAAGAGTGGCAACTTAACGGACAAACGGTAATGTATTTAATCATTGATCACCAGGTTGAAGGGATTGTGAGTGTATCGGATAAGATTAAAGAAACTTCGGCCAAAGCCATCAAAACACTTCAAAAAATGGGATTAAAAGTACACATGCTTACCGGTGACAATAAATTTACAGCCAAAGCGGTAGCAGACGAGTTGGATTTAGATGGTTTTAATGCCGATTGTCTGCCCGGCGACAAATATAAAAAAGTGAAAGAGTTGCAGGAACAAGGGCATAAAGTTGCCATGGCCGGCGATGGTATTAATGATGCACCTGCCCTGGCTCAGGCAAATATCGGAATTGCCATGGGTACCGGTACCGACATTGCCATACAAAGCGCTGAAATCACCCTGGTGAAAGGCGACCTGGATGGTATTGTCAGGGCCAGGGATTTAAGCACTCAAGTAATGCGAAATATAAAGCAGAACTTGTTTTTTGCTTTTGTTTACAATGCATTAGGAGTTCCGATAGCGGCAGGAATACTTTTCCCTTTTTTCGGACTGTTATTAAGCCCGGTAATTGCTGCTGCTGCCATGAGCTTTAGTTCGGTATCAGTAATTACCAATGCATTGCGCTTGAGGAAATAGTAACAACAAATCAAAAATTGAACATATGAAAAAGCCGCAAAATCAGTTGATAGCGTAACAGCTGCCGAATGGAATAAAGCAACCAAAATGCTTGAGTTAACTTATGATGAGTCAAAAACAAACATTCATAAGGTACATATGGCTATTGCCAAGGTTGAACATGATACTGATATGCACAAAGCAACAGATGAAGTTTATGACAATCTTCCGGGATGCTGTAAATATGAACGCCCGAAAACAAAACAAAAAATTTGATGTAAAAAAAAGCCCGGACATCCGGGCTTTTTAATCGATATAATGATAATCCTATTGTTGTTCGGCTGGCACCAAATCCTTCACGTTTAATTTAGACGGAGTAAATATTCCTATCACGCCTTTAAGTCCAAGACTCATTACGATATTGTAAAAGAAAACCAGAAATGCCAATAACAATAATCCTCCGCATATTCCGGCAAGGATCATGTAAAGATTAAATTCCCCATTCAGGTAGATTGTTCTTCTAAGCATTCCTCCTAAACCAGCCATGCCCATAAAAGCACCCATGCCGATACCACCAATTAAGTGAGCCCAGAAGTGGAAGTTTGCCAGTTTCTGACTGTACAATTTTGCACCATTAGTTACAATCGGGAAAAGTATATAAACTGCAGAATAAAGGGTCATTGTCAAACCTACCAGGATAGCAACATGCACATGAGGGCCAATAATCCATTGAGTATTGTGTAAAATCCGGTTCAGTCCGATATCAGCCTGCATAATCCCTGCAGGAACAGCGAGTGCAAAACCCAATAGACCTCCAAGCAAGAACTTAAGTTCGTTGGACATTTTTAAAGGACGGGCACTCCAAAGAGTAGCAAGGACAATATAGAAGGCTAATCCCTGAGTTATCAATTCAAAAGCAGTAACCATTTCACCTGAAATAATTTTCAGGAAACCCGGCTGAGCCTGATCTGACAATAAGTGGTGTGACCAAACCGTCCATGATACAATCAATTCAACCAAAAGGGCTGCCCTGGCAATATTCTGCATAAAAAGCTTCTTGCCGGTAATCATAGTCGCTAACAGATACCATGTACCGGCAACAAAAATCAGCACTAATCCATCTGCAATTAAATCCAATCCCCACCAGAACCAATTTTTATAAAGCAGAGCATCAATGGCGGTATCTTTTAAATCACCTCCCAGCAAATGTGCAATCATATAAACCAGAATAAGCACCCCGGTAAATAAAAGAACTCCAGCATTTAACGCTGTGTCAACAGTTCCCCTGGCAATAGCAGCAACCGGAAGTGATACAAGATGTTTCACTTGTTCTTTTTTCTTTCTGAATAAATTCCTTAACCCGGTATATCCTATTGCAGAAGCCAACAATGCCCCGCCCGGTTGTTTTTCCCAACCCTCAGGTGTATAGGCAATGGTTTTAAATATATTGATCACAAAAAACATCGTTCCCAACATAACAAGGGCAATTCCTATAATAAAAAAGGACCCTCCCACAGGATTAAACTGACTGAAATCGGCAGGTAAAGGCCAATATAGCGTATATAAGGGTGCATAATGCGAAATAAACCCTGCTAACCAGAATGTCAGTGTTCCAAATGTAACTAATAAAAATGTCCAGTTACCCAGTTTAAAACTCCATAACGGTTTCTTCATCAGGAAAGGAACAAGAAATAGGAATGCACCAAATACCAGTGAATAAGTTGACCCAATTATTCCTACAAGCGGATGGGCTGTAAGTATTGCGAAATACTGAAAATCAGAAATGGCTTTGATTGGCTCTATTGCATAAATTCTCATGATCATTCCTTCAATTACAGCGAATCCGTAATACACGAGGCCAACAACAACAAACCTGAGAATAAGCTTTTGCATTGGGGTTAAGCTTACAGGCTTAAACAGCCCTTGCTCACCATTCATAAATGTATCTTTAAAACTCATATCTATAATGTTTTAGTTTTTAATTTTTAAATTAAACTGTTATTTTGCTATAACTTCAACAACATCCTTTAAGATCATCTGGGCACCTTTCGGCCCCGAATACTCTGTAGATCTTATTGTATATACCCCTGGCTTATCGAACTGCCATAAGATATCGTTCCGGTGTCCCGGGACAACCTGCATCTGTAAAAGCATAGAATTATCTTTTCTGAACAAACCAAATCCATAGGTAAGATCATTAGATGTAACATCAAACAGGGCTTTGTCGCCCACATTAATAATCAGCTTTTCAGACGGTAGAATAAACTGATGATCTTCAACCGTAATATTAAAAACCTTATCCGGTTTTATATCGGCCCTGTTAATATCCATCCGAGCCCATGGAATTGTATGATAGGTTACAATATGAAGGGAAACTCCCAACACTACCAAAAACCCTACAAAGGAATAAAAGAGCGCATGGCTTAACTTGCTACTCTTTCCTTTTCTGGTAATTTTTATACCAAACCAGCCCATTACCAGGATAATTACAATTGCATAACAAGTATATGCAATTGTTTGCCCGTTAAGAACAACTTGTGAATCAACCATAATTATTTGTTTTTAGTGAATATTAAACTGTTTTTTGAAATACAATCAGGAGTTCCTGTTTTTTTCAATTCTTCCAGGGTAGTAGAAATCAGAACATTATTTATGCTTTCAATCACAACTTCCCATTTATAATGCAAAGCACACTTTTTTTTAAATGCACAACTCTGAAAACCAAAAAAACATTCATTATAAATTTGATTATCCCCTGCCGCATGAATAATGTCTAAAAGAGATATTTCACTCAAATTCTTTGAAAGCCTGTAACCTCCGTTTTTCCCCTGTACGCTAAAAATTAATCCGCTTTTTGATAAGATTGTCAGCTGCTTGCGCAAATACCTGAAGGGGATTCTTAGATTTTCATAAATATTATTCGCGCTATACAATTTCTTTTCATTCATTGCCATATAACTCATTATCCTAAGCGCGTACTCAGTTGTTTTACAAAAAATCATAAATGATACCTCCAGGTATTATTTAAAAACAAAAATAATTAATTATTTCAAAAATCAAAATAAATTTGAAAAATAAATTGCATTAAAAGTATTTACAAATACAATCTGGTATGAATTGCTATATTTCTGCTAATGATTAATATTATCCGATGGCCGACATTTATGTACCAAATGACAATGGGTACTGGGGTTTCCCACAACATTTGTGCCCTTTAAAACTTTAAAACAACCCTTGTGCCTTTTCCCTCCTCTGAGAACAAAGCAATATCCCCCTTATGTAATCGCATAATCTGTTTACTCAGGCTTAAGCCGATCCCTGATCCCTGTTCCCTGGTGGTAAAGAACGGCACAAATACATGTTCCAGATATTTCGCAGGAATGCCATGGCCATTATCTTCGATATGAAGTATGGTGCGATATTCAGGATCAGTAAATGCCTTCATTTCAATAAACGGAGAGTGAATCCTGTTCAATGCCTCAATGGCATTTTTAACCAAATTGATCAGTATCTGCTCCACCATCTTTTTATCTGCATGTAGGACTTTTACGTTTCTTACGTCTGTGTAAAATCTGATTCCTGAATCTTTGAGTTGCTCTTTGAACAAGTACTTAATCTTATCGAACAAATCGGTAATACCAAATCCCGTTATTTGTAATGGGGGTAGTTTCGTTAGTTTTCTGTACTGGCTAATGAAATGAATTACGCCCCGGCTTCTTTCTTCAATAATATCCATACCTGAAAGCGCATCCTGAATTTCCAGGGAAGTATATTCAACGATTTCCCTCTCCCCCTTCCTCTCGCTTAATTTTCGTTTAATAGCACCGGTAAGTGTGGTAATGGGTGTGATGGAATTCATGATCTCATGTGTTATAATGCGTATTAGCTTCTTCCATGAATGTATCTCTTGTTCTTCGAGCTCATTTTTAATGTCGTTAAAGGTAATGATAGTATATGGCTCTCCCTTGCTTTTAATAAATGATCCTTTTATGGATAAACAGTGAGTTTTCCCATGAATAGTTAATTTCTCCAGTATTTGCTCACCCGGATTCAGATCCCTGATCCTGGCAACTAGTCCGGAATGTGTTTTGTTTAGTTCAGACAGATGCCGTAACTGAGTTACACCAAGATAATTTTTTGCTGCTTTATTTATGAGTTCAACTTCATTATTTTTATTTAAAGTAACAATCCCGGTTTGTACATTTTCCACAATTGTATGCAGATATTTTGCCTGTATTTCTTTCTCAATCCGACTCTCTTTCATCTCATCTTCAATTTTCTGCAGATTGTGATAAAACCCATGAAATGTTTTCTTAACAAATCGTGAAGATATCGTAAGCGTGGGATCATGTTCCTTCATGAAGATGATGAAATTGTCTAACATCCTGTTGGTCCTGTTTATATAGTAGATTAATCTTCCGGTGAAAAAAACAGCAAAGAATCCAAACAATATTGCTGTTGCCGGCTGATCCCTGATAAACAGAAAGAATATAAATGCCAGGTAAGCGGCAGCAATCAAAAAAACATTAAGAAAAACATTGATATAAAAGCGGTTATAACCCATATTTTTTAATTTTCGCATATAAAGTTGTCCGTGAGATACCCAGCATTTTTGCTGCTTTAGAATAATTGCCCCTGCATTCTTTAATAACTCTCGTAATAGTATTCTTCTCCATATTCGATAATTTGTAAGTGATCTTACCGGTTTTATTTGTCGAAATACCTGCTGACAGATTTAAGTCTTCAGGTTTGATAGTAGAACTTTCGCAAAGGATGACAGATTTTTCCATTGTATGTTTCAGTTCCCTCACATTACCAGGCCATGTATAGCTGCAAAGCTTATCCATAGCTTTGCTGTTTATTTTCAGAAATGGTTTTTCATATTTCCGGGTATATTCTTTCAGGAAAAAATCAGTCAGTCCGGGAATATCCGGGATGCGCTCCCGAAGAGGAGGGATCTCAATTTTTATTGTATTGATCCTGAAAAAAAGATCCTCACGGAAAGTCTGTTCGGAAACCATTTGATGAATGGGTTTGTTCGTTGCTGAAATTAACCGGATATCGACAGGAACAGGTTGAGTTGCCCCAACCCTGATAACTTCCCTGTTTTGCAGGACCTGGAGGAGCTTTGACTGAATGGAAAGGGAAAGATTTCCGATCTCATCCAAAAACAAAGTGCCTCCATTTGCCACTTCAAACCGGCCGGCACGATCCTCCCTGGCATCAGTAAAAGCCCCTTTGACATGACCGAACATTTCACTTTCAAATAATGATTCACTTAATGCTGCCAGATCGACACTGATAAATACTTCTTCAGCGCGATCTGATTGCCTGTGTATTTCTCTGGCTATTACCTCTTTCCCTGTTCCGTTTTCGCCCAGAATGAGAATATTTGCATCGGTTCCGGCAACTTTATTCACGGTTTCAAGAATCCTTTTCATATCTACGGTCAAACCGGTAAACATGCTGAAATTTTTATCTATCTCACTCGTAAGCTGAAGCTGTTTATCACGCAAATTCCGGTTCTCAAGCCTGGATTTTCTGAGTTCATATCCGCTATTCAAAGTAGCAATCAACTTGTCAGGATTCCAGGGCTTTGTAATAAAATCTGTTGCACCCAGTTTCATGGCTTCAACAGTGAGTTCAATATCGCCAAAGGCTGTTATCAGGATTACGATAGCAAGGGGATCATTCTTTATGATCTTCTTTAACCAGTACATACCTTCCTGACCCGAAGTTTCACCTATCTCAAAATTCATGTCCATAAGAATAATATCAAAGGATTGATGTTGCAATTTTTCAGGAATCAAATCAGGCTTCCGAAGCGTTTCCAGAATATTAAATTCACCATTCAGTAAGATTTTTAATGATTCCAGGATTTGCACATTATCATCGATGATAAGCAATTTGCCTTTTACCATAGGATTTCTTTTATTAAAAAGGATCAAGATACAAAATTCTGTTCATATTATGAACAGTAGTTGTTCGGATTCTGAACAATATACTAATGCCTTTCTCCCATAGAATCTATGTACATTGCAGATATTCAGCATTATATAAAGGATGGCCCGTTTTTTGTATTCTTACAGGAGAGAATATGAATCATTCTGAATCTTCACTAACTTACAACCATTATGATCAAACATTACCTGAAACTATCGAAAAGGAACCTAGTAAGGCAATGGTTTCATTCCGTCATAAATATCCTGGGACTGGGTTTTGGGATAGCTTGTTGTATTATGATTTTTATTTATGTTCAGCACGAAACGAGTTACAACATGTTTCATAAAAACCGGGATAATATCTACAGGGTAACTACACGTTTTGTCAAAGAGACGGGAGATGTAGATTTTACTTCTTTTCAACCTCATTCAATTGTTGAGGGATACAAGGAAGATATCCCCGGGGTAGAACGAAGTTCTGTCTACCGGCATGCCAGGGTATGGGTCCGGTTTGGAGAGAAAAATTTCAGGGAAATAATTGGGTTTGTTCATCCTGATTTCCTTAAGATGTTTAGTTTTCCGGTAATTGAAATGCAATCGGACAGCATACTGGAAAAACCACAGAGTGTTGTTATAAGTAAAGAAGTAGCCGACAAACTTCTTAGTAACGCTATTCCGAACTATTCAGACCTGATAGGACAAAGTATAAGGTTTCCGCAGCCTTCGCCGAATGAATATACTATAGAAGGGATAATTGATAATTGCAGTGATATTTCCTCATTCCGGTTTACAGTCCTGGTTCCTTTTCCTAACTGCCGATATTATTCGCGGAGTAATAATCAATTCGGATCAAATTCGGTTTATGTTCAGTTGAAAAACAAGGAGGCACTGCAACAGGCAGAAGAAACTGCCAACTCATTAAACGACAAATATTTTGGTGAGATTATTAAAAATCTAGTACATTTTGGATCATTAATTGAAAGTGAAGATAATTTTGCAATCCGGTTTCAGCCCCTGAAAGATGTATATCTGAATTCCAGTCATACAAACTGGGGTTATGAAATTATGGGAAATCGTCAAAACACTATAATTCTTTCTGTTATTGCTCTAATAATTCTTGCCATTGCCAGCATCAATTATATCATGCTGGCTATTGGTCAATCAATGGAGAGGTTAAAAGAAGTGGGGGTTATGAAAATTCTTGGTGCCTGTAAATCACATATCATCAAACATTTTTTAAGTGAATCTTTTATGCTTGTTATCCTGGCTATGTTTCTTGGAATTGTTTTTGCAGAGCAATTGTTGCCGGTTTTCAATAACCTTGCTAATAAGGATTTGAGTTTTACTATGTATAAGGATTGGATTGGGATACTCTTCCTGGTTATTATCCTTATAATAATTGTTTTTTCAACCAGCAGTTATGTTGCATTTTTCCTGTTGCGTCACAGCAACCCTCTCTCCATTCTTAAGAACGAGATCTCAATAGGAAAACGTTACCGGTTCGCCAGGACATTTGTCATATTGCAATACTTCATATCTATTGTATTAATGATAACAACAGGAATTATTGTAAGGCAAATGAATTATATGTTGAATCAACCGGTGGGCTTTGACAAGGAAAATGTTGTTGTTTTAGCCGTTGATTTTCCCATTTCAAAAACCATGCTCTTAAAAGATAAACTGCAGCAATACCCATTGATTAAAAACGTTACAACAAGTGACCGTAATTTTGTAGGCGGAAGCAGTTCTGACGAAATAAGAAACCATAAAGGCGAATTGATATCCACCCGAATACTCCGGATCGATCCTGATTATACGAATACCTTACGCCTTGAATTAATAATGGGAATGAATTTCCTCCCAAATCATAAGGATGATTCCATTCCCATGGTACTGGTTAACGAAACATTCGTAAAAACTTTTGAACTTGAAGAACCAATCGGATATACTTTTACATATGCAGGCTTCAAAGTTGAGATAATGGGAGTGGTCAGGGATTTTCATTATGATTCAATGAGGGACAAAATCCAACCTCTTATAATGACTGTCGCCAACTGGAACAGTATCTGGAGTATTTTTGTCCGGATCGATGAACAGAATACTGCCGGGGCATTGGACCAGATAAAAACAGCCTGGGATGAAGTTGTGCCGGAATATTTAATTAATTATTCATTCCTTGACCAGAACCTGGCCGACCAGTACCTTGATCAGAAGCGGTGGGGGAAAATTACAGGATATTCAGCTATAGTGGCGATCTTTCTTTCCTGCCTTGGTTTACTGGGACTGACAGGGATGTTGGTTGCGAAACGGTCAAAGGAAATTAGCTTACGAAAAGTAAACGGAGCAAGGGCTAGGGATATTTTACTTCTACTTAACGGTGAATTTTTAATTTGGGTTATTTTTGCTTTTATTCTGGCTTGCCCGGTATCCTACCTGATCATGAACAAATGGATACAGAATTTTGCATATCGGATTAATATCGCATGGTGGATATTTGCGATGGCAGGAATTATAGCCGTGTTAATTGCACTATTTACTGTCACATGGAGAAGCTGGCGGTTTGCGCGAAGAAATCCGATTGAATCGTTAAGATATGAATAAGCTTTGTCCAGGGAGTGAAAAAGCATGATTCTGCAATTCTTTATCGTTCAAATTTATGATATAATCTGATATTAAACTGTTTCATGAATATCGAATATCGATTAACGTCCCGACTCAGCGGGATTAGAATTTAATTAAGCACGAAATTAAAAATCGTTTATCTCGTGAAATGCGAAGAAATTATTGATGAAAAAAATAAAAAAAATTGAAATTCTTTCGAAGTTAGTAAATATTAACTAACTTTGTTCCGGATTAATTCATATTATTACTTTAATAAAATTAATAAACATGAGAATTAAGGAATAAGAATACAATAGTGTTATAAAGATATGCAAACAGAAAGACAAAAGGAGATAATTGAAGTTGCCCTGGAGCTAATTAGCAAAAAAGGGATACAGGGACTGACTATAAAAAACCTGGCAAAAAAAATTCGTATCACAGAACCGGCCATTTACAGGCACTACGATAGCAAAATAGATATTCTAATTGCCATACTCGGGCTTTTTGGTAAAAATACAGAACCGATATTTAATAATGAATTGAACAATGACAACAATGCAATAGACAAAATCGAACACTTGTTCACAAAGCATTTTGCTTCTTTTTCAGCAACGCCATCACTGGTATCGGTAATTTTTTCTGAAGAAATATTCAGAAACGAACCAATACTTATTGATAAAATTTCCAGGGTTATCGAAAAACATGATAAGATACTGACCACAATTATAACAAATGGACAAAAAAAAGGTGAGATACGGACAGATATAAAGGCAAAACACCTTTCTGTAATTATTATGGGAAGCTTGCGGCTCTTTGTAAAGAAATGGCAGTTTTCCGGATATTCTTACAATCTACCCAAAGAGGGAAAGAGACTTATTGAATCAATAAAATTATTAATCATAAAATAAATAGCCATGTTAGTAACTAAAGTAAAAGAAACAAACCGTTGAAGCTGATTGTCTTGTTGAAAGTCCGAAAGATATACCACACTGTATCTCAAACAATTCTGATAAAGTGGTAAGGGTTCTTGTGGTAATAGCTCCGAAACCGACAACAAAAACAAAGTTGCTTTAACAAGCATGCCTTCAAAACGAAGCACTCACTTTTTATGAAGTGAGTTTTTTTTAACAAACCTAAGTTAGTGAATATTAATTAACATAAACAAAAATGGAAAAATTATTAAAGAAACTTTTAAACGCACCCTGGGTTATTGTTGCGGTAATTATAATAATCAGTGCTCTGTTTTTCATGCAAATGAAACAAAATTCAAGAATGGAAACCGATCTTGATAAGTATATGCCACAAGACCATCCGGCCTTTGTATACAGCGATAAGGCTGAAGAATGGTTTGGGATTAATGATGGAATAATCGTTGCCATTGAAAATCAAAAAGGAATATTTAACAGTGCAACTTTAGATACTCTAAAACAGCTTACTAAGAGATTGCAGAAAATGGACGAGATTGAAAAAACCGATGTAACATCATTATATACTGCCGATAACATTATTGGTACTGAAGACGGAATGGATGTTAAAGCTTTTTATAAACGTGTTCCTGAGTCTGTAGAAAAACTAAATGACCTGAAGCGTAATGTTGAAAATAACGAAATGATTTTTGGCCGTTTAGTTTCATTAGATAAAACAGTAACAGTGATAATTGCCGAAATCAGGGACGATGTATTTACCCAGGAATTTTATGAAGAAATACTTAGTCTGGCAGCTTCTTACGAAACAGAAGATATTAAAATTCATGTTGCAGGCCGCCCGATCGTTGAAGGTACAATGGCACTCCTTGGCCCTGCCGATATGAAGAAAATGGTGCCAATTGTGTTACTTGTAATAACCCTTGTATTGTTTATTACGCTTCGAAGTATAAAAAGTACATTACTAACAATGACTGTTGTATTTTTTAGTGTAGTATGGACATTTGGACTTATGGCTACCGTAAATATTCCAATATATGCAGTTTCTACAATGATCCCTGTAATGCTCATTGCAATCGGGGTTGCAGACGGGATACATTTATACAGTCATTTACAACTATTCCTGCGGAAAACTCCGGATGCATCTAAAAAAGAAGCAACACTTGATATGCTGCAACACATGTGGAAACCTGTAGTAATGACATCTATTACAACTGCTGTAGGATTTATTTCTTTGCTTACATCTCAGGTATATCCAATTAAGTACTTCGGAATTTTTACTGCTTTTGGTGTATTAATGGCTATGATATTTTCTTTGGTTTTAATTCCTGCCGGTATAATGATTTTCGGATTACCAAAAGTTAAAAAATCAAAAAGTAATGAAACAAACAAAGAAACTAATCTTGCTTATGGTTTTGCAGCAAAAGTACTAAAACGAAAAAGCGTTTCAATATTTGCTACTACTGCAATTATTATTCTGTCAATTGTTGGAATGCAAAAAATTTGGATTAACTCCAGTTTCCTTGATAAATTTGAAAAAGACAGTGAAATTGCACTAACTGATAAGTTTATTAATGATCATTTTGGCGGAACAACAACACTTAATCTGATTTTAGATTCTGAAGGCGAAAAAGACATCTTCAAAAATCCCGATGTTTTGAAATTGGTTGAGAAGATGCAAAACAAAGTGGAAAATGACTTACAAGTGGTAGGGAATTCATTCACTCTAACTGACTATGTAAATCGTATGAATAAGGTAATGAATGCAGATAAAGTAGAGTTTAACACTATCCCTGATAGCCGGGATATGATAGCTCAGTATTTGTTGCTTTACGAAATGTCGGGCGATCCTGAAAATTTGAATAAAGTTGTCGATTACGATTATGCTAAACTGAATGTTACTTTCCAGCTAAAAAGTGATAATTCTAAAGCAATAAATTCTGCAATTGCAAAAATTGATCCCTACAAAGATGATTTCGAAAAACACGGAATTACATTGAATTTTGCAGGAAGCGGCTATAAAGGATTGGTATTTACAGACTTAATTTTAGAAGGACAAATAATGAGTTTAATACTATCGTTAATAATAGTAATTGTCCTTCTGTCTTTAATGTTCAAAAACTATAAACTAGGCCTGATCGGAGCTGTCCCTATTACAATTACAGCACTAATAAGCTTTGGAATCATGGGGTTCCTGAATATTCCGTTAAATACAACAACAGCACTACTTTCCAGCATTGCAATTGGTATAGGAATTGATTATGCTGTTCATTTTATTGAGCAATACCGTATTAATGCATCAAAATCAGATGACAAGTTATCTGTTGCACAAAAAACCATGGCGCATTCAGGTAGAGCAATCAGTTTTAATGCGATTGTAGTAATTGCAGGCTTTATGGTCCTGATTTTTTCAGTATTTCCACCAAACAGGGAACTGGGAGCATTAGTTTCACTTAATATGTTTACAAGTTTTGTTGGAACAGTGACTATAATGCTGGTGCTTACATATAATAGCAACGTGTATTTTAAAAAGAAAAATAATAATGCAAGTAATAATTAACAATTATAGAAAAAGAAAAATGAAAACATTACTAATCAAATCCGTTTTAATTGCAATAGTTTTTGCAATTGGGTTCAGCTCTGAAGTTTTTAGCCAGAGTTTAACAGGCAAACAAATCGTAGAAAAAGCATATAACCGTTCTACCGGTGATGATCAGACTTCTGACTTAACCATGACGCTTATTAACAAAAATGGAGCACAAAGAGTAAGAAAAATCAAACAGTTTACGAAAGATCTTGGAGAGGTTGAAAAAAGCATTATGTTTTTTCTTTCTCCGGCTGATGTTAAAAATACTTCGTTCATGAGCTGGTCGTATGATTCAGATCAAAGCGATGACCAGTGGATTTATCTGCCGGCCTTGAAAAAGATCAAACGAATTTCAAGCGACAGTAAAAATGATTATTTTATGGGTTCTGATTTCACCTACGATGACCTTGGTGATCGTAAACTCGAAGATGATACTCATAAATTATTACGCGAAGAGACCATAGATGGCAAAGCATGCTATGTTGTTGAAAGTGTATCCAAAGACAAAGATTACATGTATTCGAAAACCATAACATGGATTATAAAGGACAATTTTATCGGGAATAAAAAAGAATTTTACGATGAAGATGAAGAACTTCTAAAAGTATTAACCATAAAAAAATATGAGGAAATATCAGGATTTTGGATTATCACAAATTCGGAAATGAAAAATGTTCAGAAAAATCATAAAACAACCATAGTATTAAACAATGTACAAATAAACACCGGTATTTCTGCTTCAAAATTCACCGAAAGAATAATGATGAGAGGATTGTAGAGATTGGTAATTTAATAAGAGATAAAATGAAAATAAATAGACTAATACTGATATTGCTTTTAGTTACCGGTCAGTATTCAATGGCACAGAATCCTGACATTTCCGGATTTGTCAGGAACTATACAGGTGCTTTATATGATAACGGAGATTTTTCTATTCTCCAAAATACTCTTAATCTGGATCTTACCAAATCTGGTGATAAAATTGCTTTAAAAGCAAATCCAATTCTGTATCATTATAATGCAGATAGTTTAGATTTGCGATTAAGGGAGCTTTATGTTGATTTATATTTTAAAAATTTTGATTTACGAATAGGGAAACAACAAGTTGTATGGGGGAAAGCTGATGGGGTTTTTATTACCGATGTGGTTTCTCCGCTGAATCTCACTGAATTTCTTTTACCTGATTTTGATGAGATAAGAACCGGAGTAAATGCAGTAAAATTTGACTATTATTTAGGAAACAATACTTTTGAGGTAATTTGGTTACCAAACTTTACGCCAACCGAAAAACCCGGAGCAAGTTCCATTTGGTACATACAGCCTGAATTTCTGATAACTCCTACTTTTGACTGGTCAAGAGCGGAAGTAAAACCCTGCCTCGAAAACAGCGAAATGTTTATAAAATATTCGACACTGACTTCAAAAATTGATTTCGAACTGATGGGTGGATACACATGGGACGATTATCCTGCAATGCATATTTATAAACAAGTGGATATGTCATCTGGCAGTCCGGTCTTGACAGGTTTAAATATTACACCCGAACACCACCGGTTATACCTGGGCGGGGGGTCTTTTAGCACCGAAATTAAAGGAATAGTTTTACGTGGTGAAGCTGCATATTACACAGGTAAATATTTTCAAACTGAAGACCCGCTAGCAATAGATGCACTGGTGGAAAAAGATTATTTGCATTATCTTGTTGGACTGGATTTCAGTATAAAGGATATAAAATTCAGCACTCAACTTATTCAGGAGGCGATCACAGCTTATGATGAATATATATTAAAAGAAGAAATGGGAACCACCATGACATTATTAGCACGATATGATTTATTGCGAGAAACCTTACACCTTGAGCTGTTTTCATATATCGGATTAACCAATGAAGATGCCCTGATCAGACCTAAAATCACTTATGATTTTGACGATAGTTTTTCCATATTAGTTGGTTCAAATATTTTTATAGGTGATAATGAAGGTCGCTTTGGTCAGTATAAAAACAATTCGATGGGGTATGTAAAATTAAAATATAGTTTTTAATACAGTAATTAGGTCGAAAAACTTTAATACGCCCGTTTGTTTTTGCCTTCAATAAAATTAATAAAAGACTGATTTACAACTTTATTCCCTCCGGGTGTGGGATAGTTTCCTGTGAAATACCAGTCGCCGGTATGTTCAGGTATAGCTTTATGCAAGTTTTCAATGCTTTGATATACTATCTCCAGGTCGGCCCGAATTTCATTTGTCTTAAGCATTCTGGCAATTTGCCCTGAAATCTGTTCCGGGGTAAAAGGTTCATATATCTCCCTTACATAGTTAATCACTTTTTCTTTAGGTATATCTTCCTGTTCTTTGCACATATTATACACCCTGTCTATAACGTTTTGCTTCCCGGTATCTTTTAGTAATTGAATAGCTGCTTTAAAAGCAATAAAATCGCTCAATTTTGCCATATCGATTCCATAGCAATCAGGATAACGTATCTGTGGTGATGATGATACTACAACAATTTTCCAGGGTCTCAGTCTGTCAAGAATCCGGATAATACTATACTTGAGTGTAGTTCCCCGGACAATTGAGTCGTCAATTATTACCAGCTTGTCTTTCCCCTCTCTGATAGTTCCGTAAGTGATATCATAAACATGCCCAACAAGATCGTCTCTGCCACTATCTCCTGCAATAAAAGTTCTGAGCTTCACATCTTTGACCGCAATTTTCTCAACCCTTGGTTTTACTGCAATTATATCATCCAGATTTTCGGCAGTAAGATTACCCTTAAGTTGAAGTATTTTCTCTTTATTTATCTTTCCCAAATATTTTTCAGCCCCCCTGATCATTCCATAGAAAGCTGTTTCAGCAGTATTTGGGATAAATGAAAATACCGTATTCTCCAGGTCGTAATCAACTACTTTCAATATTTGAGGTGTCAGAAACTCGCCCAGTTTCAACCTTTCCTGATAAATATCACGGTCACTTCCTCTTGAAAAATATATTCTTTCAAAAGAACATGATTTTCTCAACTCCGGTTTTCTAATCTCTACCACCATAACCTCTCCACCATTTTTTGAGATCACTGCATATCCGGGAGGAATCTCTTCAACTTCATTATAGGGTACATTAAAAACTGTCTGAATTACCGGTCTTTCAGAAGCTACTACTACTACTTCATCATCATAATAGTAATATGCAGGACGTATTCCCCATGGATCACGAGCAACAAATGCATCACCATGCCCTAATAAACCTGCCATTGCATATCCTCCATCCCATCTCTTGCTTGCATTTCTTAGAATTTCAGTAACACTGATATTCTTTTCGATCAAAGGAGATATTTCCTTATTCAAATAACCCTCTTTCTTGTATTTTTCAAATAATATCTGGTTCTCCTGATCAAGAAAATGTCCCAGATTTTCAAGAATGGTTACAGTATCGGAAAAGTCTTTTGGTATCTGTCCAAGATCTATAAGTTCCTGAAAAAGTTCTTCAACATTGGTCAGGTTAAAATTCCCTGCTAATACAAGATTTCTTGATTTCCAATTGTTTTCACGCTTTACCGGGTGGACATAATCAATTTTATAATTACCGAAAGTACCATACCGTAGATGTCCTAAAAGCAATTCTCCTGCAAATGAAAGATTATTTTTCGCCCAACCCGGATCATTCAGTCTCTCAGGGTTTTGCTCTTCCACCTTTTTAAACTCATTGTTAATTTTATCAAAAATATCCTGTATAGGATTGGAATTATTTGAACGATGCCTGAAAATATACTTCTTACCCGGCTCAAGACCCACCTTTATGCATGCCATTCCGGCACCATCCTGACCCCGGTTATGCTGCTTTTCCATAAGGAGATATAGCTTCTCCAAACCATACCTCCAGTCACCATACTTAATCTGATAAAACTCCAGTGGTTTCCTGAGCCGTATTAATGCAATACCACATTCGTGCTTAATGGAATCACTCATTTATAATGGTTTTCTGAACGAGGTGTAAAATTACACATTAATCATTAAAAGTAACCCGAACCGTCAAAACAATGTGTGCAAAGTTTTTCTTTTGGCAGCCCGATAGCATCCACAAGGTCATCCAGTTGCTGATACTTTAATGTACTTAGATTCAATCGCTTTCTAATACTTTCTATCATTTCCTTATTTTTTCCTGAACCCGTTTTTGCATATTCCGAAACATCTTCACTATTTCCCCCGTTT
The DNA here is from genome assembly GCA_021163295.1 of Bacteroidales bacterium. GTDB lineage: Bacteria > Bacteroidota > Bacteroidia > Bacteroidales > VadinHA17 > JADFUQ01. The sequence goes on along the minus strand of JAGGXD010000012.1, from coordinate 12,559 downwards.
AATTGGTGAATAGCTTTGCGGGATGCGAGTTCAAGTTGTGAACGTGAGGCTGAAAAATTGATAAACTTACATGGATAACACAATGGCGGACATGCCACACGCATATGAAATTCTTTTATCCCATATTTATAAAAAATCTTGACATTATCCTGCATCTGTGTTCCCCTGACAATAGAATCGTCACAAAAAACTATTTTCTTACCATCTATCAGGTCACGATTCGGAATAAGCTTCATTTTGGCAACCATATCTCTGACATTTTGGTTTCCCGGCATAAAACTTCTTGGCCATGTTGGTGTATATTTAACATACGGACGCATATAGGGGACCCGTCTTTCATTTGCATATCCAATTGCATGACCAATCCCGGAATCGGGTATCCCTGAAGCATAATCAATATCTACATTATCGTTTTTAGCAAGAGCTGCACCACATCTGTATCTTGATTTTTCTACATTTATTCCTTCATAATAAGAGGAAGGATAGCCATAATAAACCCACAGGAATGAACATATTTGCATTTTATCACCTGGCTTTGCTAATTGTTCATATCCGTCAGGGTTAAGACTCAAAATTTCTCCGGGTCCCAAAAAATAATCGGTCTCATAGCCCAGATTCGGAAAACAGGATGTTTCAAAAGCAACAGCAGTTGCTCCTTCTTTTCTCCCGAGGACAACAGGTGTTCTGCCAAGTTTATCACGGGCTGCAATAATTTCATTTTCCTTCAGTATTAATACAGACATTGACCCTTTGACCTTCTCCTGAAGAATTTTAATCCCTTCTAAAAATGTTTTCCCTTCATTAATTAATACGCCCGCCATCTCTGTGGGATTCATCCCTTCATTACCAACATCACCAAAGTATCCGTTTTTTGCTAGTATCTCCTCTTTTAATTCATGAAGGTTTGCTATTTTCCCAACTGTAACTAATGCGAATTTCCCAAGATGGGAATGCATCATTATTGGTTGGGAGTCTGTATCACTTATAACACCAATCCCTATATTCCCCTCAAATTCATGCAGATCGGGTTCAAACTTGGTTCTGAAATATGTATTTTCAATATTATGTATCCTTCTCGTAAAATCTTTTCCATTTAATACAGCTATCCCACCCCGCTTTGTTCCCAAATGAGAATGATAATCGGTTCCGTAAAAAAGATCTTTTATACAATCTGACTTAGATATTGTTCCAAAAAAACCACCCATATAACCATTTTTTTTCTGAATACGATAAAAACAATTTCACCAAGTTAGAGTATTTATATGGCATTTTTAAGATCTGCAAAAAGATATTTATTAACAAGTTTCTAATATTTAAGTTGGCAGTCAGCCCTCCTTTGCTCTTCACTTCGTTACGAGCTTCGGAAGGGCAAAGCAGTTAGTAAAAAAGCAATAGGGCAAATATTTTATTGCTGCGGCCTGAAGACTGCGGCCTGATTGTCAAAGTTCCGGAAAGTTAATAATGTCATTCACAATATAGGCTTTGGGAAATTCCCTTACAATTTTCTTATGCCAGATAAAGGCTTCATTTCTTGTTCTGAAATCTCCTACCCTAACCTTGTAGAATGGTGTTTGGAATAAAATATGTGCTTTTTGTGTTGGGAATAATAAAATACAATTTGCTTTTGCTTCATTTGCTTCTTTCCTTGCTTGTTGTCCTGATCCAAAATATACCTGAATCCTGAATCCCCTGATACCATGCATCTCTGCCCTGAATAGTATATGCCTATTAATCAAAGTGTCCAGCCTGGGATCATTTATTATAGTGACAACTCCTGTATCCCGACCGGAAAAATAATCTTTTACGATATTGCCGTTATTTCTATTTTCTTTCAAACCCTGGGCATCTGTCACTATACCCAAAAAAGCAAAGAAAATTGTGAGGAGCATGATTCTTTTCATGCCATAAAAATAATCAAGATGGGTTAATACTCAAAACCGGAATAGGTGAATGATTAACCATCTGCTGAGCAGCTGAGCTAATACTCTGGTTACCCGGGGTTCCCCTGTCAAGCTTACTGATTGCAATCAGATCGGCATTAATATGAAATCCATAAGCAATTATTGCATCTACAATATTACTACCCTTCTTTGCTTTTCTTATTGTTTTAATGCCTTGTTTATCAATGTATTCAACTACCTGATCGCCATATTTCTGTAGCCTGTAGATAATATCCTTTTTATCAGAAGTCCTGACATCCAGTACATGAACTTCTGCTTTAAACTTTTTGGCCAATTCAGCAACAGCAGGCACCTTTTGTCTGGTATTCTTATATACATCGATAGGTAGAATGATCTTTTTGATATTCTTTTTCTTAAAACCATGCCTAATGGTTAAAACAGGGCAATAAGCTTTTGACACAACACGATATGAGTTACTTCCTACCCACAATTCTTCAAATCCTGAAACCCCATGAGTTCCCATCACTATCAAACCGGCATCCAATTTCTCAGCTTCATCAATCACATTCTTATATATTTTCCCGGATGTAATAACATAATCAAAGATGCCTTTCCCCTTATATCGCTCACCGTAATATCCCAGAATCTCATTACAGAAATCATCGACTGTTTTTGAATAGCTTTTCTCTGAGCCTTTCAGAATAAAAGGCTGGTCATAACTTTTTGACTTTCTAACATGTAGAATCCTCAAATCGCCACCAATTTTATTAACTGTATTGATAGCGTATTCCAAAGCATGCATTGAGCCTTTTGAAAAATCTACCGGAACAAGAATGTTTTTCATTTCCTGATAATTTTTAGATTCATATTCAACCAAATATAATAATTTTTATATCCAAACTGTTATAATTGAGAAAAAATCAGTATAACTTAATCTTTTCCTGCTCATTGACAGGGATTTTTTTTCTCATTAGTCCGCTATTAATTTTTGCTATCCCTTTAAGTTCAACATTAATATATCTATGTAAAAACAGATCTGTCAAAGCAAGTACATTAAAGGATGAACTCTCTAGCTCAGCACTAAGCGGGAAAGTATAAACCTTACCGGATCGTTTAGGAATATTAACCTTTTCAGTACTTTTAATTTGTCCAATATATGTACCGTTTAATGACACATCTAATTCCAGAATGCGAAGTGTAAAACTTTGCCTGTTTGGATTTTCTATATTAACCATTACCTTAAAATTAACCTGCTTCCCTGAAAAACCATTTATCTCTATTCCTGTAGCCGGTCCAATACGCACCTCTTCAAAAGTTGAACAGGATACAAAAAAAAGAAATACAAAAAAAGATATAGCAAGAATTTGTTTCTTCATAGGAATCACTCATCCGTTTACAGCAGCAATTATCTCATCTGTAATTTCAAGATTATGGAAAACATTTTGCACATCATCATTATCTTCAAACTCCTCAATTACTTTTATTACCTTAATAGCTAATTCTTTATCAAGGTTTTTCGTTGAATTTGGAATTCGTTGTAATTCAGCATTCTCCGCTTCAATATTCAATTCTTCCAGTTTTTTCTGAACATTACCAAAATCATCAAGCTGAGTGGTTATAATAAACACCTCCTCTTCATTTTCAATTTCTTCTGCACCGGCATCAATAATTTCAAGTTCAAATTCATCAGCATCCATATCTTTTTTCTGAACAGTAAAAACTCCTTTTGTTTCGAACAGGAAACTCAAAGAACCATTAGTTCCCAGGCTGCCTCCGCTTCTTGTAAATATTGATCTGATGTTACCTACAGTCCTGTTGTTATTGTTAGTAAGGCATTCAACATATAATGCAATTCCGTGTGGAGCATATCCTTCAAAAGTAACTTCCTCATAATTTTCAGCATCACTTCCGGCTTTACTTATTGCCCGCTGCACATTATCTTTGGGCATATTAGCTCCTTTAGCATTTTGTACTGCCAATCTTAATCTTGGGTTACTATCAGGATCAGGTCCACCCTCTCTTACCGCAACATGTATCTCTTTAACAATTCGTGAGAATATCTTTGACCGTTTAGCATCTTCAGCGCCTTTTTTTCTCTTAATAGTTGACCATTTACTGTGTCCTGACATATTTTCAGTTTTTTAGTTTGCTGATACAAAATTACTAAATTTGCGAAAATTTTATGAGAAAAATGACAAACAATATAATATCACCTGCCGGGCATATATCCGATCTTCTTCCTGATCAAAATAAGCCACGTGTTTATATTGAAACATACGGATGTCAGATGAATGTGGCGGATAGTGAAGTTGTACTGTCCATACTGGCTGAAAACGGGTACAGTGTCAGTTTTGATCCGAAACAGGCGGATGTTATCCTCATTAATACCTGTTCAATCAGACAAAATGCTGAAGAAAAAGTTTTCAAAAGACTTGATATGTTCTCCCGGATCAGAAAAAACAACCCTGGCATGCTGGTAGGTGTTATCGGGTGTATGGCTGAAAGACTCAAAGAACAACTGATAAATAATTTCCAGGTGGTTGATCTTGTTATTGGTCCTGATGCCTACCGGAAATTACCTGATCTTATCAAAGAAGCCGGCACAGGACAGAAAGCAGTTAATGTTCTACTTTCCCGCGAGGAGACCTATGCTGATATCAGTCCTATAAGAATGGATAAAAACCGGGTATCAGCTTTTATTTCCATAATGCGCGGTTGTAATAATATGTGTACTTATTGTGTTGTACCTTTTACAAGAGGCAGGGAAAGAAGTCTTGATCCGGAAAAAATACTCAGAGAAGTTAATAATCTTACCAGGCTTGGATATAAGGAAGTCACTTTGATCGGTCAGAATGTTGATTCCTACCTATGGAAATCGAAGGAAACAGATAAAGAGATCTCATTCTGCCAACTACTTGAAAAAGTTGCCCGGGCTGTTCCTGATATGCGAATACGTTTTTCCACATCCCATCCTAAAGATTTGTCAGATGATGTTCTCTCGGTTATGAGCAGATATAATAACATCTGTAAACATATACACCTGCCTTTTCAATCAGGAAGCACCCGCATACTTGGTTTAATGAACCGTGGTTATACGCGGGAATGGTATAGTGAACGTATAAAGGCAATAAAAAGGATCCTTCCGGATTGCTCAATCTCAACTGATATTATTACCGGATTCTGTTCTGAAACTGAAGAAGAACACAAAAAAACATTAAGTCTTATGAAATGGGCAGGGTTTGATTTTGCATATATGTTCAAATATTCAGAAAGACCGGGAACCAAAGCAGCAAAGAAACTGAAGGATGATATACCTGAAGAAGTAAAATCACGCCGTCTTACAGAAATTATCGAACTTCAAAACAAATTATCACAAACATCAAAAACAAAAGATTTAAACAGGGTTTATGAGGTTTTAGTTGAAGGTGCTTCAAAAAAATCAGAGGCTGACCTGTTTGGAAGAACCTCTCAGAATAAAGTAGTTGTTTTCCCCGGAAAAAATCATAAGCCGGGAGATATTGTAAAAGTCAGAATAAATAATTGCACTTCTGCAACATTAATTGGGATTTCAGTTTGAAAATAAATAATATTCTGAAATCCGATAAATTTTAACGGTTTCGAAACACATTAGTCAAACTCAATGGTTCCCTTGGTTTTACCCCTTTTCAAAAGCAACGATTTTTCCACTTCTTCGTAGTTCGCCTGAACAATATTCACCTGATCAATAAATAGCTCAATCAGCATATCATCAAATACGCTAATTGTTTCGACTCTTCCCAGGTCTAAAACCTCAATATAACACCATGTTACATCCAGTTCAACCTCCTTGCCAATAAAAGCCAGATTCTTTTTTGTGCCATTCACCCAAATACCAAAATGTTTTTCCAGGTAGTTCCAAAGAATCGAATCAGTTTTCTCATGCTCCCATTTAGTACCTATCCGTAAGTTTTCGTTATATGAAAATTCAAGAGTATTCTCAAGATCATCTGTAAATATTTTAAAGGTTATTTCAAATGAATTCGAATCAATATTCTGTTCAATCCTAACAAGACTAACATAGAATTTGTGGGCTTTGCATGGTACGAAAGAAAGACCTGTTATTAGAAATAAAACAACTAAAATCCTTCTTAAATTAAATTTCATATTCATTCAAATAGTATAAATCCAGGTGCCCCAATAATATTATCAGCAAATAATTTCGTTAAATTTAATGAATTTTATAACTTTCCCCTTTATTCAAAATAATTCCACCCATGAAAAAATTATTTCTTTTTTATTTAGCTTTTTTTATTGTCTGTTTTACAGGACATATTTCAGCCCAGGAAAACACTAATATAAGCAAATTCAGGCAGCTTAAACAGGAACTTGCCACACCCAATGTATACCGGACAGCATCAGGTGCTCCCGGACATGAATACTGGCAGCAACAAGCAGATTATAATATTAAAATTATTCTTGATGACGAAACTCAACGCATTAACGGATCAGAAACAATTACTTACCATAACAATTCACCAGATCCATTGAATTACCTCTGGATACAACTTGACCAGAACATCAGGGCAAAAAACTCACTTAGATCTAAAATCAGTGCAGGGGAAATGCGCAAAAGTGTCAGTCCACGTTCAATGAGCTATTTACACTATAATTTTGATGGTGGTTTTAAGATCGAATCAGTTGCGGATGAAACAGGAAAAAATCTTCCTTACACAATCAACTACACTATGATGCGAATCGATCTGCCGGAAACTTTGCAGCCCGGATCAAACTTTATTCTAAATATCAAGTGGTGGTATAATATCAACAACAGGGCTAAAGTATTCGGTCGCTCGGGGTATGAGTATTTTGAAGAAAATAAAAATTATCTATACACAATTGCCCAGTTCTATCCCAGAATGGCAGTATATAATGAAGTTGAAGGCTGGCAAAACAAGCAATTTCTTGGAAGTGGTGAATTCACATTACCTTTTGGAAATTTTGATGTCAGTATAACTGTTCCGGATGATCATATTGTTGCTGCCACAGGAGTTCTGCAAAATACCGGAAATGTTCTTACCAGCGAACAGCTTAACAGAATAGAAAAAGCCCGTAACTCAGATGTCCCTGTGATGATCATTAATGAAAAAGAAGCTATTATAAACGAAAAAGACAAGTCGTCTAAAACAAAAACCTGGAAATTCCATGCTGAGAATGTAAGAGATTTTGCTTTTGCCAGTTCCAGAAAATTCATCTGGGATGCCATGGGAGTTAAATTTGGCGATCGCACAGTAATGGCAATGTCTTTCTATCCGAAGGAAGGAAATCCTCTTTGGGAAAAATATTCTACTAAAGCAGTAGCGCATACTATTAAAACCTATTCGAAATACACCTTTGATTTCCCATACCCGGTTGCACAATCAATACATACAGACCGTATTGGAATGGAGTATCCCATGATCTGTTTTAACGGCGGAAGACCGGAAGCTGACGGGACTTACTCCGAAAGAACGAAATGGGGAATGATTGGGGTAATTATTCATGAAGTAGGACACAACTTTTTTCCTATGATAGTAAATTCGGATGAGAGGCAATGGACCTGGATGGATGAAGGTTTTAATACGTTTCTTCAGGGAGTTGCAGAACGGGAGTGGGATCATAACCACCCATCGTGGAGCGGGAATCCTGCCAATATAATTGATTATATGAAAGGTGATAAAAGCAAAATAACTCCTATTATGTCTAATGCTGAGTCATTATACCAATCGGGTAATAACGCCTACCAGAAAACATCTGCCGGACTTAATATCCTTCGCGAAACTATTATGGGCAGAGAATTATTCGATTTTGCCTTTAAGCAATATGCACAGCGATGGGAATTTAAACATCCTACACCTGCCGATTTTTTCAGGACCATGGAAGATGCATCTGCAGTTGATCTTGACTGGTTCTGGAGAGGATGGTTCTTTACTACCAACCATGTGGATATATCCCTCGACGAGGTAAAGATTTTCACTGTGAACACTATGGATCCTGAAATTGAAAAGCCATATGAAAATAAAAAGGAAGAATCAGAACCGGAGCATATCAGTATCATCCGGAACAGGGAAGCTATGAAGTCTGCAGTTGAGCAAGATAACACGCTACGGGATTTTTACGATAAATATGATCCATACAAAATTTCTAATAAAGATAAAGAGGGCTATAAATCTTACCTTGGCTCCTTAAGTGATGAAGAGAAAAAATACTTGTCACCGGAATACCGGTATTACCAATTGAAATTTTCAAATCTCGGGGGTATGATAATGCCTGTAATCCTTGAATTCACTTTTACCGATGGCACTAAGAAGGTTGAAAGAATTCCGGCTGAAGTTTGGTTAAGGCATGAAGACCAGGTTACTAAGGTATTCCCATTCCGCAAGCAAATTGCCAGTATAACAATTGATCCATACCTTGAAACAGCAGATGTTGACACAGGAAATAATCACTGGCCGCCAAAACCAGAAATATCGAAATTCAAATTATATAAATACGACAGGAGATCGCCTCAAAATCCAATGCAAAAAGGGGATAAAAAATAATCCCCTTTGGCGCACTTGACTCGGAGAGGTAGTACCTGAATTCCGGAGTAATTCCAAAACCGCTGAATTTAATATCTACTACTACCACTTTAGTGAAAAAGAATCCCAGTTGTCCGCTCATATCATCATTTAATACTCTTTCGTAGAAAAAGGATCCTATTTCACAACCTCAGCTACTTTTTCCGGATACTTGCAAACAGAAAAAGCGTTCTCTAATTCAAGAAGTCTGAATAACTCTATAACTTCCGGTGATAAATTGGTGAGATACAGGTGAGAATTATATTTATTAGCAGTATCCTTCAACTCATGTAATGTATTAAACCCTGAAGTATCAATAAATTTTATTCCCTTTAGGTCAAGTAGTATTTCTGCCCCGTTTTCGTTAAGAAGCTGGATCAGTTGTTTTTCAATGATCCTTGAAATAGTTGTATTTAAACGATTTATCTCAAAAAATGAAACAATAAACCGATTGTTTTCTCTTTCAATTTTTAACATATTTAATTAAGTATATTTATTCCGCGCTAAAATAAAATGGTTTTATTTTGATTTTGGTTATTAAATTATGAAGTTTTCAACAATAAAAGGTTACTTATTAACTACTTTCAGAGAGAGTTCTCTGAGTTGCTCATCTGACAGAACTGAAGGGGTATCAATCATAACATCTCTCCCTGCGGTATTTTTAGGGAAAGCAATATAATCACGAATAGAATCCGTACCACCAAATAAAGTCACCCATCTATCGAATCCAAAAGCAATTCCACCATGAGGAGGTGCCCCATATTTAAACGCATTCATAAGAAACCCAAATTGATTTTCCGCCTCTTCAGGTGAGAAACCAAGAAGACGAAACATTTCTGCCTGCTTTTGTTTATCATGAATACGAATTGATCCTCCTCCAATTTCTACACCGTTTATGACAAGATCGTATGCATTAGCACGTATTTTCCCCGGATCAGTTTTAAACAGATGAAAATCATCTTTAATTGCTGAAGTGAAGGGATGATGCATAGCATGATACCTTTGGGATTCATCATCCCATTCCAGTAAAGGAAAGTCAACAACCCACAATGGAGTAAAAGTGTTTTTATCCATCAAGCCAAGCTGTTTCCCCATCTCAAGTCTCAATTTCGATAAAGCATACAGCGTTTTCTTTCTGTCTCCTGCAAGTACAAGTAGAATATCTCCATTTTCACCCTCCATATTACCAGTCCATTTATCAAGTTCTTCACGGTTGAAAAACTTATCCACAGACGATTTTACTGTTCCGTCATTATTCAATTTTACATATACTAACCCTGTAGCCCCAATTTGAGGTTTCCTGACGAAATCCGTAAGGGCATCCAGTTTTTTCCGGCTGTATTCTGCGCCTCCTTTAACACATATCCCCCCGATATATTCTACACTATCGAATACCTTAAAACCCTTTCCTTTAGCCAGTTCAGTAATATCCTGTATTAACATTTCAAATCGTGTATCAGGTTTATCGGTCCCGTATTTTTCAAGAGCCTCATTATAAGGCAACCTGGGAAACGCATCTTTATAATCAAAATCCCTGATCTTTTTGAATAAATGTTTAGCCAATCCCTCAAAAGTTTCCAGAATATCGTCTCGTTCCACAAAAGACATCTCACAATCAATCTGTGTAAATTCCGGCTGGCGATCTGCTCTGAAATCCTCATCACGGAAACATTTCACTAATTGAAAATATTTATCAAAGCCTGAAATCATTAACAACTGCTTGAAAGTTTGAGGAGATTGTGGTAAGGCGTAAAACTCCCCTGCTTTCAATCTTGAAGGGACAACAAAATCACGTGCACCTTCAGGTGTAGATTTAATAAGCACCGGAGTTTCAATTTCAATAAATTCTTTCAAATCAAGGTATTTTCGTACCTCCCGGGCCATTTCGTATCTAAGAATTATATTTTTTTTAACCGGGTTTCGTCTAAGGTCAAGATAGCGATATTTCATTCTCAGCTCTTCTCCCCCATCAGTTTCTTCCTCAATTGTAAAAGGAGGTACTTCAGATTTATTAAGCACCTTAAATTCCTGTACCACTATTTCAATTTCACCTGTTGGTATATTAAAATTTTTATTACTCCTTTCTTTAACAATTCCGGTAGCGCAAATAACAAATTCACGTCCAATTTTCCGGGCATTACTACATAGTCCGGCATTCGTTTCCATGTTGAAAACCAACTGTGTGATCCCGTACCGGTCACGTATATCAATAAAGGTCATGCCTCCCAGATCACGTGATTTTTGTACCCATCCGCAAAGAGTTACTTTCTTTCCATTCTTTGATAATCTTAATTCCCCGCAAGTATGTGTTCTTAACATAATTTAATCTTTGAATTTGAGCAAAATTAAATAAAAAACGGAGAATAATGAAAGATGAAGGAATAGAGGGTATAGAGGGAGTAAAGGGAATAGAGGGTAAGGATGGGAAAAGTTTGTTTTTATTATACTGTTTTATTCCGTTATTTGTATAAATTAATGTAAATAATAAGAGGCTAACCATATAGAAAAACTATGATCCCGGACCGCACAGATGAGTATTTCATGAAAGAAGCCCTTAAGGAAGCAATCAAGGCAAAGGAAGAAAATGAGATACCTGTAGGAGCTGTTATTGTTAGTGGTGGCGACATAATTGCCAGGGGGCATAATTTAACCGAGACCCTGAACGATGTTACTGCACATGCAGAGATGCAGGCTATTACTGCAGCAACAAATAATCTTGGCGGAAAATATTTACACAATTGCACCATGTATGTTACACTTGAACCATGTATTATGTGTGCCGGGGCTGCTTTTTGGAGTCAGATTGGAGCAATAAAATATGGAACAAAGGACGAAAAAAGAGGTTTTACAAATAATCCACAGCATTTACTACATCCAAAAACAAAATTAACAGGTGGAGTATTGGAAAAAGACTGTTCTGAAATTCTAAAAACTTTCTTTAGAAAAAAAAGGGATAATTGTTGATGTAATTAATTCACTATATTTAAACCTTTATTTGAAACATGAAACATGAAACATTTTAGAAACATGAAAAAAATACTACTAATTCATATCTTTTGGATAGGTATTTTAATCCTGCCTTCTTGTCAGACACTTGTTGGTCAGATATACTCCGGTACGGGGAACAATCCCAAATTAACACAATATATGAGAAGATCCATGATTGAAGGAACTAATCCGTATGGAGATATTGAAGGAGAGCCATATTATCCCGGCAAGGAATTTACATCCGGTACTATCTACCACAGAGATAGTACAAAAACCATAAACGTACCTATGCGCCTGAATCATTATATTGATCAGATTGAGTTTAAGCATGGTAAAAATATTATGATGTTTGTTAAGCCTGATGAAATTGATCATATAGAATTTGGACACCAGACATTTATTTACTCTGAGTTTGTTCCTTCCATAGGCAAACCTGATGTTGGGTTTTTTGAGGTAATGGCCCGGGGATATTGTAAACTTTTATACCGGCGATCATCAGAGATAAAACGGGAAAACCTGCCGGTATCTGATTTTAGCGGAGGTAACTACAGGGATTATTTCAAAATAACTGAAGAATATTATATTAAAAAAGGTGATGAACCTGCTCAATTCATAAGAAAATCAAAACGTAAAATACTTAAGGCTCTTTCCGATTATACTAATGAACTTGAAGACTATATCAATAATAACAACTTGACACTTAAGAGCGATGACGAAGTTATCGATCTTATTTACCATTATAATGCACTTAAGGCGAAAGAAGAAAAATAACCATCTTTGTAAAATTCCACAAGATTGTTATAATCCACTAAATAGAGCCCGTATATAATAATAAATCCTAATGTTTAAACAAATGAAAGGTACAAAAACAATATATCAGTTAATTCTGTTTTGAATTTTTGTAATTTGTAATTTGTAATTTGTAATTTTTTTTATGATTATTGAAAACAGTAAGTCCGCAATAAAAATCAGACTCCGTACTTTTTTTGCCAGTGTAATTGTAGTTGCTTTAATTGCAATAATTTATACCACCAGAATTCTTATTAATCCTATATGGGGTTTGAATAAGTCCCAGTGGTCATTTATTATTATCGG
>JAGGXD010000036.1 GCA_021163295.1 Bacteroidales bacterium | reverse complement strand
TCTGTATGAATATTGATGTTCTTCGTGAAAACATGGATTTTCCGTTATTAAAAAAGAACGATCATGTGGTTATTAAACGAATTGGAGCATATAACATGACACAATGGTTACAATTCATCACATTACGACCACGGATAGTGATGATTGACGAGAAAGGAAAATCACATCTTATCAGGAAAAATGAAACACTGGAAGTTTTCAAAGCATTTGAAAAAACCCCCTTGCATCTCAAAAATTTTAAACTATAACCTTACATAAAACATAACGGTTTGAATCTAAAACAAAATGCAAAATTACTATATGAGGGGATACTAAACAGTTATTCACAGGTGTTTTTTTCTAAAAATAAGCTGTTTGGAATAATTCTTATTATTATCACTTTTTTTGATCTGCTTGCAGGACTTAGCGGATTACTTGCGGTTATAATCACATATCTTGCAGGAAAGTGGATCGGGTTTAGCAGAACAAGAGTTTCCGAAGGCATTTATGGTTTTAACAGTTTGCTTGTAGGGCTGGGTCTTGGTATTTATTTTGAGCCGGGTATCCCCTTCTTTTTTGTGCTGTTTCTGGCTTCTTTGTTTACACTTTTTCTTTCGGTAAGCATGGAAGGTGTTATTGGAAAATACGCAATACCATATTTAAGTCTTCCTTTTATTATCTCCATCTGGCTTATTGCTCTGGCCACCTCGCAATTTGAAGCACTCGGTATAAGTCAAAGGGGTATTTATACACTAAACGACCTGTACGTTATCGGGGATAAAACCCTGGTGAATGTTTATATGTGGTGGAATGATATTGGAATACCTTCTTCTTTAAGAGTTTATTTCTTTTCACTGGGAGCCATCTTTTTCCAGTATAACCTGTTATCCGGAATAATTATCGCTTTTGGATTATTGTATTACTCACGAATTGGATTTTCTCTCTCATTGCTTGGGTTTTATTCAGCGTATGTTTTTTATATGATCATAGGGGCAAATATTTCAGAAGCAAATTACAGTTATATTGGTTTTAATTATATTCTTACAGCAATAGCCCTGGGAGGATTTTTTATCATTCCTTCAAAATGGTCATATTTCTGGACAATTATACTTATTCCAATGGTTGCTATAATTACTATTAGTCTGAGCATAATTTTTTCCACCTTTAACCTTCCCGTTTATTCTCTCCCTTTCAACATCGTTGTTCTTTTGTTTCTGTATATTCTGAAATTCAGGACTAAATCAACGAAAAGTCTTACTGATATCTTTATACAACATCATTCTCCTGAAAGAAATCTTTATGCATACCAAACCAATTCTGTAAGATTTAAATATCTTCTGGATACCAGTATTCAACTTCCGTTTTGGGGAGAATGGGTTGTGTCTCAGGGGCATAACGGAGAATATACTCATAAAGAGGGATGGAAAAATGCCTGGGATTTTGTAATTACCGATGAGGTGGGGAAACAATATAAAGGGAAGGGGGATTTCCCAAATGAATATTATTGTTATGAAAAAGATGTAATTGCTCCTGCTGATGGTGAGATTGAACAAATTATAGATGGGATAGAGGATAATATTATCGGAGATATAAATCTTGAAAATAACTGGGGAAACAGTGTGGTAATCCGGCATAACAATATGCTCTTTTCCCAGGTAAGTCATCTTAAAAAGGACTCTATAAAAGTGAAGCCGGGAGATAGGGTAAAAAAAGGAAATTTGATCGCAAAAGTGGGAAACAGTGGAAGGTCGCCTTATCCTCATCTTCATTTTCAATTCCAGTCATCTCCATTTGTTGGCTCAAGAACAATCAGCTATCCTATCAGTCATTTTATTCTTTCGAAAGAAAAAGGAGTAGAGTTACGATCATATCAAATACCGGAACTTAATGAGAGGGTTAAAAATATTGAACCAAATTCTATCCTTAAAAATTTATTTCATTTTATTCCCGGTAAACGGCTTTTATTTAAAGTAACACGTGATAAAAATGTAACTAAAGAAAATTGGGAAGTTATTACAGATGCATATAACAATTCATACTTACAGGAAAAAAACACGGGCAGCAAGGCATATTTTGAAAATGACGGAAATCTTTTTTATTTCTCGCGTTTTGACGGAGACAAAAAGTTGTTGTTGTATTATTTTTTCCTTGCTGCATATAAAATACAAACCGGTTTTTATAATGATCTCGAACTCCGGGACAAATTTCCTGTAGACCTGTTATTTAATAAAAAATGGCTCTTTATTCATGACTTCTTTGCTCCGTTTTTCTTCTTTCTAAAAGCTGATTTTCATATACGATATTCTGATATAGACAATCCTTTTAGTCCTGAAAAAATTGAACTTGTCTCACATGTAAATCTTAAATTTTTTAGAAAAGAGATAAAAAAAATTGACTTTAAATTAATATTGAACACCAGGGGGTTAAGTAAATTATCAATTATTGAAAACAATAAAAAAATTACAGCAATATGCGAAAATTAATTCTTATCATATCAACATGGTTTGTTTTATTTACTATCGTACAGGGACAGGCGGTGATGAATTTTTCATCTCTTGACAAACAGACTTATGGGTTGTATTTAGATAAGAACTGGAAAGATCTTGTATCCCTCGGCAAAAAGGGACTTGATAACGGGTTTGATTACTTTTACCTTAGAATGCGGATTGGAATAGCATATTATGAATTGGGCAATTATCGCCGGGCTATTCCTCATTTTCGCAAGGCACTGGTATTTAATTCAAAAGATCAGTACGCTAATGAATATTTGTACTACTCATATCTTTTTTCGGGACGTAAAGCAGATGCTATCAATCTTTCGGAAAAATTTACACCAAAGCTCAAAAAGAAACTTGCAATAAAAAAAGTGACAGGGCTAAAAAGTATCTCAATTTACAATACATACTCATTTAATACAAATCAGGAAAAACTCGACGGTTTTAATCTCCCAGCCGATACATCTCTCGATGGCTGGCAAAATGTAATGCGCAATTATAATTTGATACAATTAAACCTTGAGCACATAGTTACATCTAAATTGCACCTGTCTCACGGTTATGGATATTTAATAAAACAGAGATACCATTTTTTCAAGGAAGATGAATTTTCTGTGCCTTATCCGGAAGAAACATATAAACAACTTCAGGTATATGTTTCGGGGAATTTACTGGTTAGCAATGGCTTAACGGCTGGCCTGACTTTACATTATATTAACCTGCGACCTTTGATTTACTATGAAACCGGTGGTACCGGAGGATGGCAATCAAGATCAACATATGCTTCTACAAGTCCTTCAAATAATTTTGCAGGATATTTCTCACTCAATAAGAACCTGGAATTTTTTACGGTTGGGTTTGGATTAGGCGTTGCTAATCTTAATGACAATGTGCAATTTCAGAAAGACCTGATCTTTTCTTTTTTCCCTTTAGGAAATTTAGATTTTTATTTTTCATCAAAAATTACCCATCATTCCGATTTTCTTAATCTTGATAATCCGGTTAACAATTGGATATTTGAACAAAAGATTGGAATTAAAATATTCGATCCTTTGTGGATTGAGTTTTACGGAGCTTTTGGAGAAAAGTCTGATTTTATAGACTATAATGGAACAGTTATTTACAATGAGTTTAACCCAATCACCGATAATATGGGTTTCAATCTGATTATCTCTCTCGGAAAAACAGGAACACAATTATTTCTGAACTATCGTAACCAGACAATCAGAAGTTCATTCAATTATTATTCCGACAACACTATTAACAGAATAAATGATACTAATTTTAACACACAAACAATTACAGGAGGTATAAAATGGAATTTTTAAAACTAATTAAAACTAATTTTATCGGATTATTTATCTTGCTTATGCCCCTTGGGGTTCTGGGGCAGCAAAATATATCTAATATTATTAATGCTTTCCAGCAAAGTTACATCAACGAAAGTACCGGAGAATATGCTGATGCTATAGAAGTATTGAAAAAAGTATATGAAGAAGATTCTTACGAAATGAATCTGCGGCTTGGATGGTTAACTTATCAGTCAGGTCTTTTCAGCGAGTCTCTCGCATTTTACAACAAAGCCATTGAATTGATGCCTTACTCTATTGAGCCACGGTGGGGTGTTGTTATGCCCGCCAGTGCTTTAGGGAACTGGGAAATGGTTATTAATCAATATCGAAAAATTTTAGATATTAATCCCAATAACTCCATTGCACATCACCGCCTTGGGTTAATATATTATGGAAGAGACGAATTTCAGGAAGCACATAAACATTTTGAAAAGGTGGTAAATCTATATCCTTTTGATTACGATGGACTAACTATGCTTGCATGGACCAATTTTAATCTCGGGAAACAACGTGAAGCTATAGTGCTTTTCCGGAAAGCTCTTATGCATACACCAAGTGGTTCTTCAGCACTTGAAGGTCTTGAGTTACTTGAAAAATAGTTGCTACTTACTGTTCCGGGCAGATTTATGTCTGCCTGGAATTCTTTATTCTTTTATCTTCCCAATATTCCAACATTCCATTATTCCATCTATTCCCTTTGTTCCCTGTTCATTTTCCGACTGTATGTTTCATAATTAATTCAAATTAAATATATTTGTGCCAAACTGATTTGATATCAATTAATAATGGAAAAAGATAATAAACAATCTGTTGGTAAAAATGAACCTGTAAAACCCGGAATTAATATACTCATTATTTCCGTTGTAGTTCTTTTCCTGGCACTTAGCGGACTTATTTACCTGTATTTTAACCAAAAGGCTGATATGGTTGAGATGGAAACGGTACTAACTGCTGAAAAAGATTCGCTTACAAACGAATTACAAGATATGATTATTGGTTATGATACACTGAAAACATCGAATGATACTCTTAATGTAAAACTTATTGAAGAACAAAATAAAATAAAAAGACTTATCCAGATTCAGGCTTCTAATGCCAGGAAAATACAGCTGTACAAAAAAGAACTCGGTACCCTCCGCAGTGTTATGAAAAGTTATATTGTTCAAATCGACTCTCTTAATACAAAAAACAAACAGTTAATAGCCAGTAATGCTGAATTTCAAATAAAACTTGAATCTGCTGAACGAACAAACAAACAATTGTCTAATATTAAAGATGAGCTTTCATCTAAAGTTGAAAAAGCCTCAGTTATTATGGCCAAAAACATTCACGCTGCACCATTGAACAACAGGGGAAAGGAAAAAGACAAAATTGACAAAATCGAAAAAATCCGTGTCTGTTTTACACTAAGGGAAAATCCTATCGTTGAACCCGGAAAAAAGGATATTTATATGCGTGTAATGCGTCCCGATTCTCTTATATTAGCTCTTGCTCCTGAAAACATTTTCACATTTCAGGATAAACAAATGATTTATTCTGCGATGAGAACAATTGAATATATTAATAAAGATATTGATGTGTGTATTTATTTCAACGATAATAAACATTTTATTATTGGAAAATATACTATTGATCTCTTTCTGAAAAACACCAAAATAGGAACAACCACCCTTACACTCAGGGAATCGGGTTGGTTTTAACTAACAACACATTTATATGAAAATAGGATTTATTATTGGTAGAATTGGCGGGGTTGACGGTGTAGCACTTGAAGCAGAAAAATGGATTCAGGTATTAAAAAAAATGGGGCATGAAATTTTTATTCTTGCCGGCCAGTTTCAGAATTGGAAAATTGATCGTACACACGACACCCTGGTTCCCGAAATGTCATTCTTTTCGCCTGAAAGTTACTGGGGGCAAAAAAAGGCATTTTTTCACCCGGATACTAACACTACAGATTTAATGGAGCATGTTGCTCTTTACTCAAGAATCGTCTCTGACAAGATTATTAAATGGGGAATCAGCAATAAAATTGACCTTTTTGTCTCTGAAAACGCCTCTGCACTTCCTTCTCATCTTACAATGGGTATGGGAATTAAGCTGGCCGGGGAAACGCTCGGGCTTCCTATAATTACACATGATCACGATTTTGCATGGGAAAGAGGTGACAGGTATATTTCTCCACATATTGAAATTAATAAGTTTGTTGAAAATGCATTCCCCCTGAGGCTTCCTAATTCTTATCATGCTGTTATTAATTTAAATGCCCAAAAAACACTTAAAGAAAAATATAACAGAGATTCTGTTGTTGTTCCCAATGTAATGGATTTTAATGTTCCGTTTGGGAGAATAACCTTAAAAAACAAAAATCTGAAAGCCGATCTGGGTCTTGAAGAAGACGATTTTTTACTTTTTCAGATAACACGTATCGTTGAGAGAAAAGGGATTGAAGTAGCTATTAAACTCATTGATAAACTTGATAATAAAAAAACAAAGCTTGTTATTACCGGAGATTATAAAGATGATGAGGGTAGTAGATATTATAATATGCTTGTCAACCTGATCCATGAATTGAAAGTAAGCAGGCAGATTATTTTTGCTTCTCATATTATACACAATAAGGGCCTTTCGGGAGAAGGGAATGACACAAGTTATTCACTATCTGATGCTTATGCAAATGCATCTGCCTGTACATATTTCAGTGTTTACGAGGGTTTTGGTAATGCATTTGTTGAATCTATTTTGGCAAAACGCCCTATTTTTGTTAATAATTACAAGCCTGTGTACTGGCCTGATATTGGCAGTAAGGGATTTAAAGCGGTGATGCTTGAAGATAATGTACTTACCGATGATGCTGTTGAACAAATGAAAGAAGTAATATTTAATAAAAAACTAAACCGCGAAATTGCCGAATATAATTTTGCTCTTGGTAAAAAATACTTTTCTTACGAAACTCTTGAACAAAAAATGGAGGAATTGATTAAAATCAGCACCCGGTAACCGCTTTTCCCCTACATCATTAATTCAGAAGTAATGTTATCTGCAATTAATTTACCCTGATCTGTGAGTATCAGATTATTCATGTTTTTCACAACCATGCCATAATCAATAAATCGCTTCGAAAGCCCCATGCAATAATCCATAGCTTCTTTACTATAATTTTCTTCAAGAAATTTAAGATCAATACCCCACATTGTTCTTAATGATGTTAATATATATTCATTATATTTTTTCCTGTTATCCAGGTATTCTTTTTCAAACGGGGTTTTGTTTTTGCTAATAGAATCCATGTATTTTTTATTATCTGCTATATTCCACCGGCGTATTTCTTTATTATATGAGTGAGCAGATGGTCCTATTCCAAGATACTCAACCTGTTTCCAGTAGTTTGTATTATGCTTTGAAAAAAAACCATCCAGGCAAAAATTGGAAATTTCATATTGCAGAAATTTATTTTCTCCCATTTTTTTTATCAGAATCCTGAATTGTTCAATACCGGTATCTTCTTCCGGCATTTTTATACGTCCTTCTTTTATATACCTGGAAAAAACCGTGTTAGGCTCTATTGTAAGATGATAAGCAGAAATATGGTTGATCCCCATTTGAAAAGCAATATTAAGATTGTTCTCCCATGTTTCCATGCTCATTCCCGGAATTCCGTATATCAGGTCTATGCTAATGTTTTTAAATCCTGCATTTTTACTATCGCGCACAGCATTTATACCCGTTTCACTTTTGTGCCTTCTGTTCAATAATCGCAGATCCTGGTTAGAGAATGATTGTAGCCCAATACTTAACCTGTTTATTCTTGTTTTTCTTAATTTCTTTAAATATTGTTTTGTAAGATCATCAGGATTTGCTTCGAAAGTAATTTCAGCATCTTTTGATATTTTGAAATTTTTATACAGGCCCTCAAATATTATCATTATTTCATCATAATCAAGAACAGAAGGGGTACCTCCGCCAAAATAAATTGTTTCAACCTGTTCCGATTCAAGAAATCCGTTTTCCAGTTCCATCTCCTTCACGAGTACTTTTACCATTCTACCCTTATCTTTCAGGTTTAATGACTTGTGAAAATCACAATAATGGCAACGTTTCTTACAAAAAGGAATATGTATGTAAATACCAGCCATAGAGTAAAAAGTTATAAAGTTA
>JAGGXD010000119.1 GCA_021163295.1 Bacteroidales bacterium | reverse complement strand
ATATATGGGAGTTCATCTTTTTGTGCCGTGATCAATTAAAAGTGTAAAGTAATAAATGAAGGATGCCCAATTTTATCTATTTTTTATAATCTTGCAGCATAAATTGCTTGCCAAAATCTCAATGCGCAGTTTTAGATAATGGGCGGTGGGGTTAATGATGTAGACAAACGCAAAATATTCACCATCATTTTATAAATTTAATACTACCAACATTTGTTTGCCATTTATATGAAAAATCCTCCATACCCATATATTCCATAGGAAAATGCAGGTTATATTGTCCAACACTGCAACACGGGATTGAAATATCTAATGTGCTAAGGTTAACTGATGCACATTTTGAACTTTCAATTTTTTCCATAGAATCGTAGTCCAGTAACCAGGAAATTACCTCACTGGATATTTTTTCATTATCCAAAGCAAAATCTACTTTATATTTTTCACCATTTACCATTATGCATGGTACCGTAAGGAAAAAGGAATCCTGAAAATGAGGACATGTTGTAGGATATTCCAATGGGCCTATATCATTTTTTGCATCAATTATTATTCCAGAATAATCTACTGGTGGAGAATTATAGAGCACTCCAGCATTAATACAAATAGAGTTACTACCAAGATGATAATTGGCATCATCAGCAAGAGTTCTTGTGAATATCATATCGTCATCTGTATGAAGATCGCCTGATGGATCATATGAACGTACAAAATTTGCAGCTTCTTCCAAGGTCATGACTTGAACATCATTTTTAGATATAAATTTTAGCAAATTTTTCCATGCCATAGATGAAAATTCTTGGGCATTATGGGCATAATAATATAAAATGCCGCCATGATATTTTAACCATTCAATTTGACTGCCTATTCTTTCCTCAATTTGCTCCATAGATGGATTATTGCTTTGCAGGACTGAATGAAGGTTATGAGTATAAAAATTGTAAACATTAAAATTTTCTAACAAAATAGAACCCCTATCTGGATATCCCCCTCGCGCTGCTTTATATCCATACCCCTTTAACATTTTACGCATTTCTGCACTGGTACCATTGCCTGGCCCCACCCATCCGGTATGTTCATAACCAGGCCCTAATTTTTTTTCAAATAACATCTTAGTATCTTCTAATTCGCCCATCCATACCCTTTGCGAATCTAAATCAATTTCGACTCCCTCATTCGTTATATGCATTGAAGAAATATCAGGTAAATAATGGGATGCCGCAGTTTCTTCACCTTGTAATGAGCATTGCCAGTTAGGACAAGCATCACTATTAATATATTGGCATAGCTGACTAATATATTCAAAATCATGGAATAATATCTTTCCGTTTCCGTTGATTGTTTTATCTATTTCCCCATTAATTTCAAAGAAAATAGAATCGGAATATGCAGTGCCATGAATTGATATTGTTACTTTATCTATCGATGTCCCCAAAAATTTTAAAATAATGCCTTTGTGATTCTGTACATTACGACTAAAATATTCTCCATGACTAGCTATTTGATGCCCTCTTTCATGTAACATCCTGAGTTTAGCCCAATCATCTTCTGATGCTGCTGCGGGATGGCTGTAAGCCATTACACCATGCCACCCATATACCTCGAGAGCGGAACAGACGGTATTTTCAAAATATTCGAGATTACCGGCATCGTCAGAACCAAAAACAACTATTGCAGGGCGTCGTTTTTTTAAAAAACCAGGAACGGTATGAAAACAATTTTTTTCAATTATAGAAGCTGGATACTTAAAGTATTGTGCTGTCCCTTCCTGCGAAGAAGGAAGAACAAGACTATTTTGCAAGGTTGCTGAAGCACTTCTGTCGTTTAAAATAATGGCATATTCATTACTTTTATGACTTCCATACGCTACAATGATGGAATTGTTTATGTCAATATGGGCAGTTGGTGTTAGAATGAAAGCATTTGGATTTTGTCCTATAATTAATGAATTATTTATTGTAGGAGAACGACCTACTCTGACTATAATTCCTACTCCTCCTTCAATAATAGAATATAATACCGTTTCATTGCCATTCAAATCCATAGCATATGATGATGTATTTCTAACATAAACCCTGTTAAATATCGAACTCCCGCTCGATTTAATCCCCTGAACAACATTATTTATCTTAATTCTATCTGCATAAATAGTACTGTGGCTTTCAATACCAATATATCCATTATTAATAGAAAAATTGGCCAATGAGGTGCTATCTGCACCTTTTGCGATATAAATAGATGCCTCATTCAAATTGCTACCATCTAAAATTACCTTTCCCCCATGTGAGGAAAATGCTGGATCGAGAGGCAAACTTCCTCTAATAGTTAAAGGTTTTAATATATTGAGTTTGCCGATATCTTTTAGGGGATAAGATAATCCATGACTATTGAAAAATCCTCCATCGAAAATTACGGTATCATTTGGAGAACATAGGTTGTCGAATAAATCTTGTAATGAGGCAACTACATTCTTAGATTGTTCATCAGGCCATTTTTCTTCACTAATATATAATAAATTATTCCTTAAGGTTACAAACCATGTTGTTGCAAAAGATTGGCATGCTGTTATTGAAATAAATAACAAAATGAATACTATTTTGTTTAAAATTACGCGTAACATACTTTCCCCTTTAATAAAATTAACTGACTAACCCTGCTCTCTGAAATTTATTTCACTAAATTATAAACTGATTCTGCATAGTTTGATACGATATTATCAAATGAATATTTTTTACAATATAGTCGTGCTGCTGCTGCAAATTTTTTTCGTAATTTTTCATCATTTAATAATTTGACCGTATAATCAACAAACTCGTTTAAATTATTAGGTGCAATCAAATAACCATCAACACCATGAATTATTATATCCTCTACACCTCCCGCCCTAAAAGCGATTGTGGAGATACCCGTACACTTCCCCTCAATTAGAACATTCGGACAGCCTTCTTTCATGCCCGTAAACATCATTATGTCAGACAGTGAACAAAGCTGAGATACTGTCTGTTTATCAACTTGACCTAAAAATACAATATGTTCCTCAATTCCTTTAGAAATAATAAAAGATTTTAATTTTGCATAATACTCAGTGTCTATTATGGGACCCACTAATATCAACTTAGTCTTATTTTTTTGCTGTTTCTGTAATTTTATTAATGTCAGATTAAAAATTTCTAATAAAGTTAATAAATTCTTAAAGGGGCAAATTGTTCCAATAAAAACCAAGAGATGATCCTGAGCATCAAAACCAAACTGACTTCTTAATTGATTCTTATGCAGTAATGGCTGAAAAAGATTTATATCTACTCCATTGGATATAAAATTTATTTTATGTCTCGGTATTCCATAATTTATTAGCGCTTTTTTTAATGCACTGGATATTGGAACATATCTATCAATTAATTTATAGGCAATCCACCTAAAAAGTCTTAGCCTTCCTCCTCTATTTAATTCATTTTCTTCTTCGTTACCTTTAGTTAGTTTCTGAACAATCTTTAGATTAAAAATTTTTACAATAAAAATACATAAGAAATGTATATTTGAAATTCCATGAAAATGTACGATTGAATAATGTTTTCTATTAAAAATCAAAAAAAACAAAAGTGCAAACACAAAAAAGATTCCCTTTTTAACTCTGTATACATTGTACCAACGTTCTTCACTTTTTTTTAAAAAAAAATTATTTTGATAATTAGGAACAAAAAAATCACATTTTATCCCATAGTTTGATAATGCTGTGGCAAGAGCGATTGCCTGAAATGCGGCTCCGCTAAAACGTGGTGGGAAAACGAAACAAATCATTAAGACCTTTTTCATCGGTGGGTTTTATCCTTATTAAACAACAAATTAGTTAAATACTGAAAATCTTCTCTTGCAGGTATGACTAAAGTAAAAAAATTAATGCCTGAAAGTTTTATAAAAAAAATCGATAGGATTGCAGATTCAAAAGCCAATGCCAATATTCCCGCAATTATTGCACCGATGAGGCCAAATTGAGGAATAAAGCATAAATCACATAAAATTAATATGGCAGCAGCAGCCAGAGAAGATTTCAAAATAAATGTCGTATAATTATTAATCATTAAATAAAAAGTTATGATGCGTTGAAAACATAATGGTATCAATACAAACAGCATAAGGCGCATAGGAAAGACGGCATTAATATATTCATTACCATAAAAGAAAGGTATTATAAAACCAACAGCACTAACCATAATTGGCAATATAATACTCATAAGACATAGTAAAATTCTAATCGATTTCGCTGCTAAAATTGCAGACTCTTTATCTCCCATGACGAATCTCGGGGCAATTACTGTAGCAAGGGAATATGGTAAAATTCGCAGTCTATTTACATTATTCCGGCATATGCTTAAATATCCTAAGCTGGCAGCCCCTGCAAATTTGAACACTATCAACTCATCTATTTTCTGGCTGAACTGCCTGGCGATCGAACTGCATTGAATTTTCATACCATACCGTATGGATTCCTGGAGTAGTGACCAACTTAGATTGAAGTACATAATTTTTTTTCTGTATAAAATTATAATAATATATATGCAGGGAATCATGAGTGAAAAGATGCGTGCATATACGAATCCCCATAATTCTATTTTTAACAAAAAATAACCACTGATGCATAGTAAAAAGTAGGATATCTGCTGGAATAATTCAACTTTTCTATAAAAAGATTGTTCCTCTAATGCATTGAAAATGTTCTGATTGAACATAATGAAAAAACGAAATGGTATTTGCAGCAAAGGTATCAGTATATATTGATTAGTAAGACCTTGAGGTAGAACATTTGGGAAAATTGTCAGAACTGAATATGTTATCAGGACCATAATTACTGATAAAAATATACAAATCCAGATTGAATTTGCCACCAGTGGTTTGAGATATTTTTCACCTTGGGCTGCGAAATAAAGATTGGCATTGCCAATCCCTAAACTCATTGGTCCCGCCAAAATACCAGGCAACCACATCATTACTGCATAAATACCTAACTTTTGCGGCCCTAAAACTCTGGCAAGTAGAATCCCCGTAATAATATTTAATGGAATGGTGATATAGCGTACGAATATCAGTTTGGCTGTATTCTTAAAGATATTTTTCTTGATATTCATAAGTTCCATTATAAGATGCTATTAGAGCAATGATGAGGAAGAATATTCTATCAGTATATCCGTGATTATCAGTTATGCCGATAATAAAAAAACCTGTCAGAGCCATAAGTAGAGAATCTCTTAATGGTTTTTTGTGTCCTGGAATAAAAAGGCTTTTATCGGCAAGATGCAGAAAGCTGAATAGATAAATTAAAAGATATAATATAAAACCAAGGGGGCCTGTTTCTACTATTATTTGAAGCCATCTCGAATGCAATGATGACCCTGCACTTCCTTTGTTAATATCACTAGCCCAGCGATCATATCCAATTCCCAATAAAGGATTTTTTAAGTATAGATGCCAAGCGACCTTATAAGCTCTGCTTCGTCCTGATGTAAAAGCGGCCATCTCATCCTGATTATAATTTAGCATAGTATGGTGGGTAGCTTTAGGAGTACGAATTAATTCATTTTTCAGTGAAGTTAGTAATGTTGCGTTTGTCAGAATGATAAATATAAGCAACACAAAACTCAATAAAATAACATACCACTTGATATATGATTTATAAGATAAGAAAAGAAAAGATAGAATGGCTATCGCAGTTACCATACGCCCTAAACTCAAAAATATTGCTATATACCCTATTACAATGAAGCCACTTATAGCATATCTATATATATTTTTTTGGATATGAAATTCGCAAAGACAAAAAAATAACATTAAACCTTCAAAGACATAGAAGGCCGACTGAATTCGATTACCTGCATAACTTCTTTGTCCAAAATCATGATGTATTATATCATTTAGTAACATAGTACTAGACAAAAAAAAGACGCAAATCAGGCT
>JAGGXD010000192.1 GCA_021163295.1 Bacteroidales bacterium | reverse complement strand
TGTTTCCCGGCTATCATGTGGAAAGGACCACTTCCCCTTTAGATGGCAAATCTATATGGACCGAAATATTTCCACGGGGAATATCGAAAGGATCAGGTTCTTTGTTCCTTGCAAATAAACTTAATATCTCTTTACCTGATATTATGGCTGTAGGTAATGATTATAATGATATTACCATGCTTGACTGGACAGAAAACAGTTTCATTGTATCCAATTCAGCGGATGAACTATGCGAGATGTATGAGGTTGTTGGGGCTAATGAAGAAACCGGTTTGTGTGAAGCAATTAACAGGTTTAATAAAAAAATGAAAATATGGTGATCTCTTTATTTAATCAAGAGATCACACCAGATCCAAGTAATTCTTCTTTATCATACCATGCAGCAAATTGTCCACGGGCTATTCCTCTTTGAGGTTTTTCGAATACAATATACATACCTTCCTTTTTCATATGAAGAGTTGCTTCCTGCAAAGGTTGGCGGTAACGAATTCTAACCAGCATTTCCCTTTTTGTGCCAGGTTTCATATCAAGGTCGTTTCTAAGCCAGTGTATTTCGTCAGGTTTAATAAATAATCCCCTGCGGAAGAGTCCGGGGTGATTTTTCCCCATTCCGGTATAAATAGTATTTGTAATTGTGTCATTATCAATAACAAAGATCGGTTCGGCTTTACCACCAATATTCAACCCTTTTCTTTGTCCGATAGTAAAAAAATGTGCGCCGTTATGTTCCCCTATCTTTATGCCGTCATGTGGTTGGTATAAATAATCTTTAGTAATATCTTCAAGAGAATCGGATTTGATAATACTGTCGTAATAACCCAATGGAATTTCAATAATGTCTCCTTTTATGGAAGCAAGTTGTTGTTGAAGAAACAGGGGAAGGTCAACTTTTCCAACAAAACATATACCCTGAGAATCTTTGCGTTGTGCAGTTGCCAGACCAAGATCCAGAGCAATTTTCCTTACATCAGGCTTTGTAATATCTCCAAGGGGAAAAAGGGCAGATGCCAATTGTTTCTGGGATATCTGGCATAAAAAATAGCTCTGGTCTTTGTTTTTATCAACACCGGCAAGTAATCTGTATATCGTTTTATTGTCTGATTTGATTTCATCTTTACGGCAATAATGACCTGTGGCTACCATTTCTCCGCCAAGTTTTCGCGCTTCCCTGACAAAAAGATCAAATTTTATCTCTCTGTTACACAGTACATCAGGATTTGGAGTTCGACCTTCTTTGTATTCATTGAACATATAATCAACTACACGTTTACGGTATTCTTTGCTTAAATCAACATGGTGAAATGGTATATCAAGTTTGTTAGCAACCATTTCAGCAAACATCATATCATTATCCCATGGACAATCACCTTTAAGCACGCCTGTTGTATCATGCCAGTTTTTCATGAATAATGCTTCCACATCATATCCCTGCTTTTTCAAAAGATATGCTGCAACACTGGAATCAACACCTCCGGACAACCCGATAAATATTTTTTTCATAATTCTCTATACCGCAAGTATTTTTTCAATATTATCCAGCTCTTCGCTTGCAAAAGTAGTATTATTTAAACACTTAAGAGAATCTTCAAGTTGATCAACACTACTGGCTCCAATAAGTACAGATGTTATCCTGTCATCTTTTAGTATCCATGCCAGGGCCATTTGAGCAAGTGATTGTCCTCTGCGAATAGCCACAGTATTAAGTTTAATAATTTTCTTCCGTAGTTCAGGGGTGATTGTGGTTTTTTGAAGGAACCCATGTGGTTTTGCTGCACGTGAATTTTCGGGTATGTCCTTAATATATTTATCAGTAAGCAGGCCTTGTGCTAACGGGGAGAAGCAAATGCACCCAATTCCTTTTTCTTCCAGGACATCAAGCAATGAATCTTCAACCCATCTGTCAAGCATTGAGTATCGTGGTTGGTGGATAAGGCAGGGAGTGTTGAGTGAGTCCAGGATTTTAACAGCCTGCCTCGTTGTCTCAGCGTCATAGTTGGATAAACCAACATAAAGGGCTTTTCCCTGCCTGACTATCTGTGCAAGAGCTCCCATTGTCTCTTCCAGCGGAGTATCCGGATCAGGTCTGTGCGAATAAAATATATCAACATAATCTAATCCCATTCGTTGCAGACTTTGATCGAGACTAGCGATAAGATATTTCTTCGAACCCCATTCACCATAGGGCCCCGGCCACATATAATACCCTGCTTTTGATGAAATAATAAGTTCATCACGATAAGACGAAAAATGTTTTTTCAAAATTTTACCAAAGTTCTCTTCAGCCGATCCTGGTGGAGGACCATAATT
Organism: Bacteroidales bacterium; assembly: GCA_021163295.1. GTDB lineage: Bacteria > Bacteroidota > Bacteroidia > Bacteroidales > VadinHA17 > JADFUQ01. The sequence goes on along the minus strand of JAGGXD010000192.1, from coordinate 38,830 downwards.
ATTAGCCAGGTCGAAATGTGTTATACCCAGATCGAAAGCCCTGAAAAGGATCTCCTTTGAGTTTTCAAATAAATCAACATCTCCAAAATTATGCCATAATCCTAATGAAACCAGTGGTAGCAGTATGCCGCTGTTTCCACATCGTTTATATTTTATTGCATCATAACGATTTGCTAATGGTTTGTAAATATTCATAATAAGAATTGTTTAAGTATTGTATCAATTTCAAGCAAAAAATAAAAGTAGGAATTTTAAAGCTACTATGCAATTAGTGGAGGAATGGAATAGAGGGGAAGAATGGAATATTTTCGTACTTTTAATTTTTATTGTTTTGTTTCTTTGCTTTATGTCAAAACTAACAGTATATAGTGCTTCGGCGGGGTCAGGGAAAACTTTTACCCTGGCTGTTGAGTATATAAAATTACTTTTCAAATCAAGATATGAGTACCGACACATTCTTGCTGTAACATTTACAAATAAAGCTACTGCTGAGATGAAAGCAAGGATAATCCTGGAGTTGAATAATCTTGCAAATAATGAACTTTCACCGGCAACAGATATATTAATAAAGGAGATTGATTTGCCACCTGAGCAAATTACCAGGGAGGCAAAAGTGATAAGAAACAATTTGCTACATGATTATTCGAGGTTTTCGGTTGGGACAATTGATAATTTTTTTCAACGGATACTAACTTCTTTTGCCAGAGAAACAGGTTTGCAGTTTGGATTTAACCTGGAGCTTGATAATAGAAGGATACTTGAACAAGCTGTTGATAACCTTATTGATAATCTGGATGGAAAGTCTGAATTAACTGATTGGCTGATAAGATTTGCAGAAAACAGAGTTGAAGAAGGCAGAAACTGGAATTTCAGGGATAGTCTGATTAATCTGGGTAAGGAAATTTTTGCAGAAAACTACCGGGATATTGATGATAAATTTCAACCTGATGGGTCTGACTCCTTTTTGAAGAAACTGAATGAATATCAGAAAGAACTGTATAAGATCATTCGCATATTTGAAAACACTTTAGAGAAGTATGGAAATGAAGGATTGAAGATAATTAAAGAACATTCACTTGAGACAGGAGATTTTAAATATGGAAATTCGAGTGTTCTACGTTATTTTCAGTATCTGGTAGAAAAAAACAGGGAGAGATTAACTCCACGTAAAACTGACTTAAAGGCTGTTGATAATCAGGATGGATGGGTGAATAAATCATCTGAGAAAAGGAATGAAATTATAGCAGCGGTAAATGGTGGCTTAAATGAAGTATTAAAACGGGCAATAGAATATTACAATAAAAATTTCAGAGAATATTTTACAGCAGTAAGTATAAATAAAAATCTGTTCTCCTTTGGGATTCTTGCAGATATTGAACAGCAAATCAGAGAAGTTACACATGATGAAAATCTGTTTCTCTTATCGGATGTTCCCGGATTTCTTAATAAGATAATTAGCGGGAATGAAGCACCATTTATTTACGAAAAGACAGGTAATTACTTTAAATATTTTATGATTGATGAATTTCAGGATACATCAACACTTCAGTGGGAAAATTTCAAGCCATTGATAATCAACAGTATTTCAGAGGGATATGAAAATATAGTTGTTGGAGATATAAAACAGTCGATATACCGGTGGAGAAACAGTGACTGGAATATTCTGGCTTCTCTTATTGCAGGAGATCAAAATGTTTTTGATGTGGTTAAGAAGTCATTAAAGGAAAACTGGAGAAGCAAACGAAATATTGTTGATTTTAATAATAGACTATTTGAAGCAGCAAAAAAGCTGCTTGATAATCTTTTTGTAAGTGGTCTTGGAGAGATTAGTGAAAGAGATCAGGGGATAAAAGGTGTGAGTATTGATACCCCTGTTTCTGGTGTTTTTAGTGATCATATCCAGGAATTACCAGACGGTAAAGCCAGGGAAGGAGGATATGTTGAGATTTCATTTATTGATTCAGGAAAGGAGAATTGGGAGAGCAAAGTGCTGGAAAAATTACCCGGTCTGGTTAATGATTTGCTTAATAGTGGATTAAGGCCAGGTGATATTGCTATACTTGTCAGGAAAAAGGATCAGGCTGTTAAGGTTATGGAAAATCTGCTTGGTTATATGAACAAAAATAATGAACACAGGAAAAAATATAACCTGATTTCAGACGATTCATTGTTTATCAGGAATTCAGAAGCTGTTCAATTTTTACTGGGAATGCTTCGGTATTTTCTTAATCCCAATGACGATATAAACAGAGGATGGATATTATATTATCTTAATAGAAAGGATAAAACTAACCGGAAGGATGTTAGCGAGATAAGTGAATTATTTAACAAAAATGATCGCGATGCCATGCTGATATCATTATTCCCGGCTGAATTCAAAGAAAACCTAAATGATTTAAAGAATCTCCCATTATTTGAACTGACAGAAAACCTTATCAGAATTTTTAAGCTGAATACAATAGAAGATGAAATCCCATTTATCCAGGCATTCCAGGATTTGGTTATTGAATATTCAAAAACAGAATTTTCAGGGATCATGCAATTTATGGAATGGTGGGAACAAACAGGAACGGGAAAGAGCATACAGTTATCTGAAAATCCGGATGCTGTGCGTGTTCTTACTTTGCATAAAGCTAAGGGATTGCAATTCAGATCAGTAATAATACCTTTCTGTAATTGGAAAATTGATCATGAAATAAGCCCAATGATATGGTGTGAACCCCAAACTGCTCCATTTAACAAGCTGGATCGTGTTCCGGTAAAGTATGCAAAAGATTTAGCATTAACAGAATTTGACCAGGATTATTTCAGGGAAAAATTTTATACGTTTATTGATAACCTCAATTTGTTGTATGTAGCTTTTACCAGAGCAATGGACAGCTTATTTGTGATGTGTCCCTTACCGGCAAAGTCGGGGGGGATTACAAATACAGGACACCTGGTTAGAAAGGCGATTAATTATTGTACGGAAGTTTCAAACACAGAAGTGAAAAATCAGGGAATAGATTTTCTGAAATTTCAGGATACAGAAAAAGAAACCTTTCAATTAGGCGTTAATGAAATATCAGAAGATGTTCCCGTGGAGATTGGTTTGGGAGTGATGACAGAAAGAACTTATCCATCAAACAAATATTCTGCGAAATTACGATTTAATCTTCAGTCGGATGACTATTTTGAACCTGCTGCAATGGGTGAAAGGTCAAAAGTAAATTATGGAAAGATTATGCATGAAATATTTGAAAATATTACCACTTTAGAGGATATCGAATTTTCGCTGAAAAAATTGGTTTATGCCGGGAAAATCTCAAATGGTGAAACAGATGTTATAAGCAATAATATTTTCAAAAAACTAAAAAATGAGCAAGTAAGAGATTGGTTCAGTGATAAGTGGAAAGTGAAAACAGAAGCTGATATTTTATTGAAGGATGGAAAGATAAAACGTCCTGACAGAGTGATTTATAATGATGAAAAAACAGTGGTTATCGATTACAAGTTCGGAGCTGTTAAGGAACAAAAACATCGGTCACAGATCAGGCAGTATATGAATTATCTATTAGAAATGGGGTACAAACATACTGAAGGATATCTCTGGTATGTTGAAATGGAGGAAATTGTTAAGGTATAGTTGAGTGGTTAAGGTGAGTAGGGAAGAAGGTAAATTTAGAATTATTTATGAGCAAAAAGGTCTATAGCTGGGGGCATGAGAGAAGGTTTAATGCTTACTCGAACTATTTCAAAAAAATATTTGGAGAAAGAGTTCAAAAAGTAAGTATTGATGCAGGTTTTACATGTCCTAACAGAGATGGCTTTATAACAGAAGGTGGTTGTACCTATTGTAACAATAATGCTTTTAATCCATCTTATTGCAAGTCTGAAAAAACTGTAAGTGAGCAGATTAAATTGGGTATAGAATTTCATAAAGTACGATATCGAAAAGCAACAAAATATCTTGCATATTTTCAGGCTTATTCTAATACATACGCTTCACTTGAGGTCTTAAAGAAGGTTTACCGGGAAGCTTTGGAATTTCCCGGTGTTGTTGGATTGGTTATTGGAACTCGTCCTGATTGTGTGGATGATGAAAAACTTGATTACTTGAGTAAACTGGCTGAAAAATATTATGTGATCTTAGAATATGGTGTTGAATCGGTTTCTAATTCGACTCTTCAACGGGTTAACAGGGGACATACATATGAACAAAGTGTTGAGGCAATTGAAAAAACTGCCAGGAAAGGTATTCGTGTCGGAGCTCATTTCATTTTTGGTTTGCCTGGTGAAAGCAGGAAGCAAATGCTTGATGAAGCTGGTATCATTTCCGGTTTGCCATTAAATAATGTAAAATTTCATCAATTGCAAATTGTTAAGGATACGGCTATGTCATTGGAATACAAGGAACATCCTGAACGATTTGAATTATTTACGTGGGAAGAATATCTTGAATTTATTGTAAGTTTTATCGAAAGACTCAATCCGGCATTTGTGGTTGAACGGATCACCGGTGAAGCACCGCCCGGATATCTGACCGGTCCACGATGGAATATGAAACGAACGGATCAGATACTCAATCTTTTTGAACAAAAACTGGAAGAAATGGATACATGGCAAGGACGAAGAGGTAAGTAAGGTGAGTAGGTGAGTAAGTTGAGTGGGTGAGTAGGAAGAGGAAAAGAAGAAGAGAAAAGGTGAAGAGGAGAAAAGGAGAGGGGATAGGACGATTGTACGAAAGAACGAAAAGACGAAGAGACGGAGGGAAGATAAGACGTAGAGCCGAATTGCATTCGGCTAGATTAATTCCATTTGATTTTTAAGAATTGACCAATTAACGAATTAACGAATTAACAAATTAACGAATTAACCAGTATATTTTGAAAAACAACTTCTTATACCAGATTGCAAAAAAGGTTTATGAACACCATCAAAATGGGCTTGGTGATGTTTGTATAGTTTTTCCAAATAAAAGAGCGGGTTTATTTTTTAGCCGGTATCTCAGTGAGATTACTGATAAACCTGTATGGTCGCCTGTGTTCATGACAATCAGAGAGTTAATGCAGGAATTTTCCGGTCTTCAGTTAGCCGATCCATTATATTTGATTTTCGAACTTTATAATAGCTTCCGGCAGGAAATTAAATCAGAAGAGAGTTTTGATGAATTTTATCACTGGGGAGAAATGCTCCTTGGTGATTTTGATGAAGTGGATAAATATCTTATTTCGGCTAAAGAATTGTTTAGGAATCTTAGTGATTTAAAGGAAATTGAAAACCGGTTTTCTGTTTTGGACAAGGAGCAAATTGAAGTTATTAAACAGTTCTGGAAATGGTTTGAACCTAAAAAAAAATCTGTACACCAGGAAAAATTTGTCAGTTTATGGGAGGTACTATACAAAATATATTCCGGGTTCAAGAATAAGATCAATAATGAGGGACTTGCCTATGAGGGAATGCTTTACAAGCAGGTTGCAGAGAAAATATTAAATAAACAGAACCTGGAATTGAAGTATTCATCCTACATTATTGTAGGTTTTAATGCTATGAGTAAAGCAGAAGACAGGTTGTTTGAATACTTGAGAGATAGTGGGAAAGCTGAATTTTATTGGGATTGGGATCAATATTATTTAGATGAAGGGAAGGAGTTTCAGGAGGCAGGTTTTTTTATTTCAAAGAATAGAAAGAAATACCCTTCTGCAGAATTGGATTTTAATTTCAATTATATGCTGGATAAGAACAAAAAAATTGAATTTATTGGTGTCCCTTCAGAAATTGGTCAGGCAAAAATATTGGAACAGGTTTTCAGGGAATCGCACGGGGAAATTAAAAATCTTGATCATAAAACGGCAATCGTTTTGCCTGATGAACATTTATTAATGCCGGTAATTTACTCCTTACCTGAAGAAATTAGTAATGTCAATATTACTATGGGATATCCCGTAAAAAACACACCTGTATACGGATTAGTGTGTAACTTGATTGAACTTCAACGATCACTCAGGAATAAATCAGGTACGAACCCGGTTTTTTATTTTAAACATGTTCTTCCTGTATTATATAGTCATTATATTCAAGATGTTGCAGGTGAAGAAGTAAAAATAATCGAACAGAATATCAATTCAAAAAATATTATATACTGGTCTCCCGGAAAAGAGATCAAGAACACGTTGTTAAGAATAATATTTTCTGTTGTAGAAAAAGTTGAGGATATGTCACCATATTTGCTTAAGATACTGGAATATTTTCATAAACAGGATACTGATGAGGAAATAGGAAACACCCACTTTTCAATAATAGAAAGGGAGTATATTTATAACGTTTATACATTAATAAAGCGTCTTGACGATATAATAACGGCAGCCAAAGGAATAAGATTATCCATTGATATTTATTACCGGTTACTTAACAGGTATATGCACGATATGAAAATTCCATTTAGTGGAGAACCTTTAAGTGGTTTGCAGATAATGGGCATTTTGGAAACAAGGACTTTGGATTTTGAAAATGTTGTTATTCTTTCAATGAATGAAGGTATATTTCCCAGGTCCCGCCCCCGTTATTCATTTATTCCATTTAACCTCAGAAAGGGATTTGGTCTTCCAACCATTGAACACCAGGACTCTATTTATGCATATTATTTTTACCGGCTGATTCAGAGGGCCCGGAACATATCCTTGATTTATGATACAAGTTCGGGAGGTTTAAAAACCGGAGAGATGAGCAGGTTTCTTACTCAAATGAAGTATGATAAGGAGATTAAAATAACAGAAAGGATACTTGGTTCTAAAATTAATATTGAAAAAAATGATCCAATCCGGATTTTCAAGACTGAAAAAACTTTGCGGGTATTATCAGAGTATATAGTTGAAAATAATAAAGTGGATAGATACATTTCTCCAACTGCACTAAATATATATCTGGATTGTTCATTGAAATTTTATTTCAAATATATTGCACAACTTAAGGAGCCTGATGAAGTGATTGAAGAGATAGATCCAATGATATTTGGGAACCTCTTACACCATTCGGTTAATCTTTTATACAAGCCATATGTAGGCAAAATCATTGATTTGCCCGTTATTAAAGGGTTAATAAAAAATCGTGATAAAATAAAAAATTTTGTAAACCAATCCTTTATTGAAATCTGGTTTGAAAATGATAATAAAAAGATGGGTGGCCTTGAAATTTCCGGAAAAAGTATTGTTATCCGTGATGTTTTATTAAAATATGTGATAACAATGTTGGAAACCGATCTTAAATATGCCCCTTTTCGGATAATTGAGTTGGAGAAAAACCACTGGCTGGATATTCCTTTTTCCCTTAATGGTATTCCTGAAAAAATCAGGGTAGGGGGAAGGATCGACAGGATTGACATGGTTAATGGGGTAATCAGGGTGATTGACTATAAAACCGGTGCAACTGAGAATGAAATAAAAATGGTAAGTGACCTGTTTAGTGCCGGAGAAAAAAGCAGAAAAAGAGCTGTATTACAAATTTTTATCTACGCTTTAATGCTGAAGAAGAAGAAATCAGATACAGCGGTTATTCCAGGAATTTATTCTGTTAGAGATATTCATAATAAGAATTTTGATTACCGGATTTTTATTAAGGATGATAAAAAATCCAAAAGTCCGGTTATGGATATATCTGACTATGAAGTGTCAATTGTTGAGTTAATAAAAGAGACAATTGAGGAAATTTACGATACCACTATTCCATTCCTGCAAGTGGATGAACCTGACATTTGTAAATATTGTCCTTATAAACAATTGTGCAGCAGGGATAAAACTTAAGGTACACAATAATTACAATTAGCATATTTTTTTATTAATTTGCGAAGCCATGTTAATATTTTTGTTGAATAGCTTTTTTATATAGCATATGACTTTTCGGTATACAAATTATAAGGTTGAGGTAAAGAACCTTAAATATACAACAGATGATGGCAGGATTTTTCCTAAGACTGCCATTGTTACTTTACTGGATAATAATAATCAATCGGTTGCAGTTGAATTATTCGGATACCTTGAAACTGAGAAATTGTATAAGATGATTGATAATAATGAAGATCTTAATCTGGATTTTTGTCTGGTTAGAAATTTCTCTCTTTCGGTTTATCGCGGTGAACGTGGATTAGGTAAAAAGGAATATGTCGAACTTAAGGGGCTAAGTGCTCATCATTCATTTTTCGAATCTAAATTTGGTACGGATTTTTCCTTTTCTGAAATCTGTGAAGGAGATTTATCTTTTGAAGGAACTCATTTTGTAAAGGGTGATGTTTCATTTAATTCTACAAAATTTGGTGATGAAGAGGTGAACTTTTCCAATACTTTGTTTCGTGATGGTAATATTGACTTTGCCAATGCAATATTCGGTTCAGGAGATTTTATTTTTAAAAATTCTGTAATTTATAATGATAAAACAGATTTCCAGTATACTGATTTTGGTCATGGATTAGTTTCGTTCGCCAATACTGAATTTCACAGTAATCAGATCTCTTTTATAAATACGCACTTCAATGATGGAGAGGTGAGTTTTAAGATTGCCCGTTTCAAAGGAAGAATAGTTGAGTTTCACTATTCAAAATTTGGAAAGGGAAACATATCTTTTGAGCGCACTGAATTTGGAGACAGTTATGTTGATTTCAGAACTGTTGAGTTTAATGAAGGAAAAATAAATTTTAACCGTTCTGTTTTTGGTAATTGTAATGTAAGTTTTGAAGGCAGTCAGATTAGGAAAGGAAAGTTTAGCTTTAAAAAAGCAAAGTTTGGCAAGGGTAATCTGAATTTTGAACTTGCTGAATATGATGATTGTGAACTTACTTTTGACAATACATATTTTGGCGAAGGAGATATTTCCTTTCATAATTCCAGGTTCAAAAGTCTGTCAATGAAGTCATGTCATCTTGATCATTATCTTGATTTAAGGGTGGCAAAGTGTGATGTTTTGGATCTTTCAGATACTATAGCGCGAGATATAATAGATCTTCAACCATATGATTTTGATGTTGATATAAGATTGCTTGATCTTAACGGTATGCGATTGTTAGGCAGGATTAATCTTGACTGGCGAAGTAACAGGGTTGAAAAAATGATAAAAGAGCAGAATGAATCATCCTGTCGCCAGTTGGCAGAACAATTCAGAATGCTAAAAGAGAATTTTAGTCTGACAGGTAAGTATGGTGATGAAGACCTGGCTTATATACAGTTTAAGCGGCATGAAGCAAAAGCCGATTTACAAGAGAGTATTAAAAGAAATCCCCTGAATGCATTTTGGCAATACCCTGCAAAAGCTTTTCAATGGCTGGTTTTTGATCAGGCTGGGTTATATGCAACCAATCCAATCAGGGTTTTGTTCAGTATGGTAGTTAGCTATTTGTTTTTCTCATTTATTTATGTTGTATTGCAATTATATACTGCTGCCGGCATAACCTCATCAGTAGGGGATCCCGATCATTTATCAACAATTCAGAAAGCGCTTTATCACAGTGCTATTACATTTCTAACTATCGGATATGGAGATTATTATCCATCCGGAATAATACGTTGGATGTCGGGAATTGAGGGCTTTGTCGGTTTATTTCTGATGTCATACTTTACAGTCGCTTTTGTGAGAAAGATACTAAGGTAAAAGGTCCGGTCTTATCTTTTTTGTACGGTTGTACGATTGTTCTAATCTCCACTTTTCTACCTTTTCGGCATGACCCGATAATAGCACCTCCGGAACTTTCCATCCTTTAAAATTTGCAGGGCGTGTGTACACAGGTGGTGCAAGCAGGTTATCCTGAAATGAATCGGTGAGTGCAGATGTTTCATCCGAAAGAACCCCCGGAAGTAACCTGACTATCGCATCTATGATAATAGCACCGGCAAGTTCCCCACCGGACAATACATAGTCTCCAATTGAAAGCTCCATTGTAACAAGATGATCACGTACCCTTTGGTCAACACCCTTATAATGCCCCGTAAGGATTATTAAATTCTTTTTAAGTGACAAGTTATTTGCTGTTTTTTGTGTGAATTTCTCTGAATCAGGTGATGTATAAATAATCTCATCATAATTTCGTTCCCCGGTTAACTTTTCAATAACCTTAAAAATAGGTTCAATAGACATTACCATCCCGGCACCTCCGCCAAACGCATAATCATCTACGCTTTTATACCTGTCTTTTGCATAATCGCGCAAATTATGAACCTGGATCTCAACAATTTGCTTTTCCCTTGCCCTCTGAATAATTGAATGTCCTAACGGACTTCCCAAAAGATCAGGAACGGCTGTAATTATATCTATTCTCATTTGCACCTTTTTTTGTAAAAGTACAAACTTCTCTTGTCTGTCGCAACAGTCAAATTAATTATAGGCTGCCATTATGACATATTTATTTTAAATATACCGCCAATATGGCATATTATTTAATTGTAACGGGTTAATTTGTCTTGAAAAGCGAAACGGCATTAGTTTTGGAGATGTTGTCTTTGAATGGAATTTGAAACAATTAATATTAACTAAAAATTAAATAAAATGACACTTGCAAAATTTAATGATTGGAACAATCAGGCAGTAGCACATAACTTTTTTAATTTCTCAGACCTGATGAATGATTTTTTCGGAAACGAAGGTTATTGTGATGATTATAATGCAATACCGGGAGCAAATATTTCTGAAGATGAGAATAAATACCAGATTGAACTGGCTGTACCCGGACTTGAAAAAAAGGATATCAAGGTAGAAATTGATAAAGATGTATTGAAAGTACGCCATGAAAGTTCGGAAAAGAAAGAGAATAAAAATGACAAGTATTCACGTAGGGAATTCAGGTATAACGGATTTACCCGGACTTTTGTAATCCCCGAAAGTGTTGATGACAGTAAGATGAAAGCAAAATATGAAAATGGAATTCTAATGCTTGAATTGCCAAAAAAACCTATTTCGGAGATTGAACAAAAACGTGAGATCAGAATTTTATAAACCTTTCTTACGCATTTAACATTGAAGCCACTTATTATATTTCAGTAAGTGGCTTTTTTATGTATGAGCTATATATTCCAAAATAAAAGGAAAAACCTTGAGTATTCGAAGTGAATTGTATATTTTCGTAGCTTTGTATTAATTGTTATTCTGTGTCCTGTTGGATGAATAGTAATATATACTATGATATAAAAGAGATTTTGATGGACAACAATGTGGAAAAAAGCTCTGTTCGTGAAGAACAATTCGGGGAAGAGAAAAATAGCCCTGAAAATACGGTAAAGAAGGAAGAAATTTCTGATCAGGGTAAAGATGCTCAAATCGCAGAAAATGCTGACAATGAATTTGTAAATCTTAGTGAAAAAGCTGAGGAGAAGGTAAAAAAGGAAGAAGATCCTGTTGAGGCAGAGGAAGATTCTGATGAAACAGCAGGGGAGGAAACAATAAAAGCAGAGGAAGATAGTGATAAAGCAGAGGATAAAGAGGTTGAGGAAATATTCGTAAAGTCAGTTGATTATTCAACTTTTGGAAAGGAGCAATTAGTAAACAGATTAACACTTCTGATTGAAGAAAGACCTGTAAACGAGATCAGAAATGATATTGACCGGATAAAAATTAATTTTTACAAGAAGCACAGAAGTGAACTGGAACAAAAGAAAAATCAATTTCTTAAAGAGGATGGTGAAATAAAAGATTTTATGCCCGGGGATGATCCTCTTGAATTAAAATTAAAAGGTCTTCTGCTGAAATTTAAAAAGAAAAAAGCAGAATATATTAAAACCCTTGAAGCTGGTAAGCATGAAAATCTTAAGGAGAAATATAAAATTATTGATGAGATAAAAGATCTTGTTAACCGTGAGGAGTCACTTCATTTAACTTTTCAGGAATTTCGTGATCTTCAGAATCGATGGAAAGTTATTGGCATGGTGCCACAACAAAATTTAAAGGATCTTTGGGAGACCTATCACCATCATGTTGAAAAGTTTTATGATTATGTAAAAATAAATAAAGAACTTCGGGATCTTGATTTAAAAAAGAATCAGGAGGCCAAGATTAAACTTTGTGAAAAAGCAGAAGAGATATTATCGGATTCCAATATTATTCTTACTTATGATTCACTTCAGAAATATCATGACCAATGGAGAGAGATAGGTCCTGTTCCGCATGAAAGCAAAAATGAAATATGGGAAAGATTCAGGGAAATAACTTCAAAGATTAATAAGAAACATCACCTGTATTATCAGGATATTAAAGATCAGCAAAAGAAAAACCTGGAAGACAAAACGAAACTATGTGAACAGGTAGAAGAAATTAATGAGCAATCTGATATCAATTTGCCCAGGAACTGGGAGAAGGCAGCTAATGAGATTAAAAGACTTCAGAAGACCTGGCGTTCAATTGGTTTTGCTCCACGGAAATATAATAATATTATTTACAAGAGGTTCAGGGAAGCTTGTGACGCTTTTTTCCTTGCAAAAAGGAATTTTTATACTGAACATAAAGAGGTTCAGAATAATAACCTTAAATTAAAAATAGAGTTGGCTGTTCAGGTTGAAGAATTGCAGGATAGTGAAGAATGGAAACAAACCACAGATACACTTATCAAACTTCAAAGACAGTGGAAAGAGATAGGTCCGGTTCCAAGAAAAAATTCAGAAAAAATATGGAAACGTTTTAGGGCTGCATGTGATAAGTTTTTTGAAAGGAAATCAGAATATTATTCCAACAGGGATGAAGTATTTAAAGAAAACCTGAAACTGAAAAATGAATTGATTGAAGAAATTGAGAAATATAAACCTGTTGACAATGTAGAAGAGAATTTTAGCAAAATTCAGGACTTTCAACATCGCTGGACAGAGATTGGATTTGTTCCTTTCAAACAAAAGGATGACATTATTAATAGATATAAGAGTGTGATTAATAAGCAGTTTGATGGGTTAGATGTTGACGAATTCAGAAAGAATAAACTTAAATATAAAAATAAACTTGAGCAATTACGCGAAAGTCCGAAGGGAGGGATCAAGGCTAAAAATGACAGGGAAAAATTTTATAATAAGATTAAAAGTCTGGAAAGCGATGTTGTTCTTTGGGAAAATAATAAGGGCTTTTTTGCAAAATCAGAAAATGCTGAATCTTTAATCCGTGAAGTGGATGAAAAAATTGATCAGGCAAAAGAGAATATTATCCTTCTGAAAGAAAAAATAAAAATGATTGATCAGACTGACCTGAAAGGATAGTGCCGGTAAGTGTATTTATTTAACCGTTAAATAAATTATAGTTTGTCTTCTACTAAATATATTTTTGTAACTGGAGGGGTTACTTCTTCCCTGGGAAAAGGAATTATATCATCATCTCTTGCCAAATTGTTGCAGGCACGTGGATATTCGGTTACAATACAGAAACTTGATCCTTATATTAATGTTGATCCGGGTACTCTGAACCCATACGAACATGGTGAATGTTATGTAACTGCCGATGGTGCTGAAACTGATCTCGACCTGGGTCACTATGAACGGTTCCTTAACAATCCTACTTCCCAGGACAATAATGTTACTACAGGAATGGTTTACCAGACGGTTATTAATAAGGAACGAAGGGGTGATTATTTGGGCAAGACAGTGCAAATTATTCCGCATATTACAGATGAAATAAAACACAGGATTAAAAAGGTTGCAAAAAAAACAAAGTTTGATGTTGTTATTACTGAAATTGGAGGTACAGTTGGTGACATTGAATCACTTCCGTATATTGAATCGGTAAGACAGCTTAAATGGGAATTGGGACGGTCAAATAGTTTAGTAATACACCTTACCCTTGTTCCTTATCTTTCTGCTTCAGGAGAACTTAAAACAAAACCAACACAACACTCAGTAAAAGTATTACTGGAAACAGGTATTCAGCCTGATATCCTGGTACTCCGAACTGAGAGAAAACTCTCTGAAGATTTACGGAATAAAGTGGCCCTGTTTTGTAATGTTGATCGTGATTCTGTTATTGAATCAATTGATGTTTCCACAATTTATGAGGTTCCAATTCTCATGCTTCGTGAGAGACTGGATATAATTGTATTAAAGAAACTCGACCTCGTTATTAAAAATGAACCCGGACTTAGAAAATGGAAAACTTTCCTTAATAAGCTAAATAATCCTAAACATCATATCAAAATCGGACTGGTAGGTAAATATGTTGAGTTACCGGATGCATATAAATCTATATCCGAATCATTTATTCATGCAGGTGCCAGTAATGATTGTCATGTGGATGTTGATCTTATTCAGTCTGAAACACTGCATATAAGGAACTATAAAAGGAAACTTTCAGTTTTTGACGGAATACTGGTTGCCCCCGGATTCGGACATCGTGGTATTGAAGGGAAAATTCTTGCTGCCAGGTTTGCCAGAGAAAAAAATGTACCTTTCCTTGGTATATGCCTTGGTATGCAGTGTGCTGTAATAGAATTCGCCAGAAATGAATTAGGGTTCGAAGGAGCAAATTCTACCGAAATGGATACTGAAACAAAGTTCCCTGTTATTGATTTAATGGAAGAGCAGAAGAAAATTACCCAGAAGGGAGGAACCATGAGGCTTGGTGCATATAATTGTGTGATCGATAAAAGTTCTCTTGCGTATATGGCATATAAAAAGATAAATATTTCAGAACGCCATCGTCACAGGTACGAATTTAATGATAAATATCTTAATGATTTTGAAAATGCAGGTATGAAAGGAGTGGGGATCAATCCCGGTTCAAAACTTGTTGAAATAATGGAAATCCCTGAACTCAGATGGTTTGTCGGAGTTCAGTTCCATCCTGAGTACAGCTCTACTGTAGTTAAACCACATCCGCTTTTTGTGGATTTTATTAAAGCAGCTGTTCTGTATCATATGGAAGATGGGAGAAGAAAATTATAAATTATAAATTATAAATTAAAAATTAATAATTGAAGAAGGGATTAGAGGGGGTAGAGGGGATAAAGGGAATAGAGGGAGGAGAACCAGAAACCAGAACAAGTAACCAGTAACCAGTAACAGTATTGGAAAATATAGAATGAAGCGGAGAAGAGGTGAGTATAGTCTTAAGAAAATATTAATTGAAAACAATAAGCAAGAATGGATAAAAACACATTAACCGGAATAATTACCATAATAGCAATCATTATTTTGTTTGGATGGTTCAATACCCAAAAAACCAGAAAAGCCTATGAAGCTGAAATTGGCGTGGCTGATTCATTATTCGAGGCCAGGAATTATGAAGCTTCCAGGTTGGCTTATAGAAAGGCTCTTACTTACAGAGTAAATGAGGATTATGTGCTAGAAAGAATTGATAGGATTAATTCTATAATAATCCCTGATACAACAAATTCTGATCCTGCCACAGCTAACAAAATCAAACCTGAAGAAACTGAAAGTAAGATAGTGGAATCGGTTAAGAAGAGAGTTGTTTATTCAGATGAGGAGGCGCAAAATATATATGGCGCTTTTTCATCAAGCGTCTCAGGAGAGAATAGCTTTATTAATCTTGAGAATGATAAAGTTAAGATTGAACTATCAACGTTAGGAGGACGTGTATATTCAGCAGAGATAAAGAATTATCAAACTTTCGATTCATTACCGTTGATACTTTTTGACGGTGATTCAACCGAATTTGGATTGCGGTTCTTTACAATAGATAATAAGCCAATAGAGACTAAGATGTTCTATTTTAAACCGGTGAAAGAGAAAACCAGTTTTGATGCATCAGGTTCAAAACAATCTGTTCCTCTTCGTTTGGAAATTGGTGAGGGCAGGTATATTGAATTCTTGTACACACTCGAACCGGGCAGTTATATGGTTGATCTTGATATTACTTTGTTTGGAATGGATGAGATAATAGCAGCCAATCTGAACAGCCTTGATTTAAACTGGGAAATTTTCATGCCCCAACAGGAAAAAGGCAGACAGAATGAAAATAATTATAGTTCTCTGAAATATAAATTCTTTGAAGGTGAAGTTGCAGGATTTCGCATGAGATCAACCAAAGATGTTGAAGAGGAAGATATTCCTACAAAAATTAAATGGGTTGGCTTTAAAGATCAATTTTTCTCGTCTGTTATTATTGCTGACAATTTTTTTGCTAATGGTTATGTGCGTTCAGAACAGCTTGCCTCTGCAAAATACTTTCGGAATATGCGTACAGAACTTGGTATTCCATATGAAGGTAAAAGTGAGGAAATAATTAATTTAAGTTTCTATTTCGGGCCTAATCATTTCCAGACCTTGAAAAAGTACGGAATGGAACTGAAAGAACTGGTTTATCTTGGAAAAAGTGTTATCCGCTATATTAATCAGTATGTGATTATTACCCTTTTTAACTGGCTGAATAATTTTATTGGGAATTATGGTATTATTATTCTTATTCTTACCATAATTATTAAGACTGTTCTTTTTCCTTTTACCTTTAAATCTTATATGTCACAGGCTAAAATGAGGGTGCTTAAACCCCAGGTTGATGAGATTAATGCGAAGTTTCCCAAGAAAGAAGATGCAATGAAAAAGCAGCAGGCTACCATGGCTCTCTATAAAAGAGCAGGTGCCAGTCCCATGGGTGGTTGTCTGCCCATGTTGCTTCAGATGCCAGTCCTCTTTGCTATGTTCCGCTTTTTCCCCTCTTCAATTGAATTGCGGCAGGAGGGATTCTTATGGGCACATGACCTTTCAACTTACGATTCAATTCTTCAGCTTCCCTTTGAAATACCAATGTATGGTGATCATGTAAGTCTTTTTACCCTGTTGATGACCATTTCTACAATTGTAACTATGAAAATCAATAGTCCTGCTACAGGATCATCGCAAATGCCCGGCATGAAAGGGATGATGTATATTATGCCTGTAATGTTTATGCTGATATTGAATAATTTCTCTGCAGGATTAACATATTATTATTTCCTGGCTAACCTGATAACTTTCGGGCAGAATTTGATTACAAAACGATTTGTGGACGAAGAAGCAATATTAAAAAAGCTGGCTGAGAATAAGAAGAAACCTGTTCAAAAATCAAAATGGCAGAAAAGACTTGAAGAAGCATCTAAATCAAGGGGGAAGGGGAAAAGATAAAAATTACAAATTAAAAAGTAAAAAGCCATTTGAAAAACTGCCATATGATGTTTGCAGAGAAGATATACCGGTTGAAATTGAAGGATAGATGAGTATATTAGAAACTTAATTTCTTTTCAATATCCTGTATTTGCAATCTGAATTGTTTATCAGTGTCAATAAGGTTATTTACAGTTTTACAGGCATGTAAAACTGTTGCATGGTCTTTCCCTCCAATTTGGGTTCCTATAGTGGCAAGTGAAGATTTAGTAAGACTTTTCGAAAAGAACATTGCTACCTGGCGTGCTTGTACAATCTCTCTTTTCCTGGTTTTACTCTGTATCAGGTTAAGGGGAATATTATAATAGTCACAAACAATTTTTTGTATATAATCAATTGATATCTCACGTCGTGAATTCTTGATCAATTTATCAATCATCTCTTTAGCCAGATTGATAGTTATTTCCTTCTTGTTCAGGGTTGATTGTGCAAGTAATGAAATAAGTGCTCCTTCTAATTCACGAACATTATTTGTTATATGTGTAGCAACGTATTCCAGTATCTCATCATCAAGATCTATCCCGTCAATATATGCCTTCTTTTTAAGTATAGCTATTCGTGTATCAAAACCTGGTGCCTGAAGATCGGCAGACAATCCCCATTTGAATCTTGATAATAATCTTTGTTCCAGTCCCTGAAGCTCAACCGGTGGTTTGTCTGATGTTAGTATCAGTTGTTTACCACTCTGGTGTAAATGATTAAAGATGTGGAAAAATGTTTCCTGTGTTTTTGTCTTTCCTGCAAATTCATGAACATCATCCAGTATTAACAGATCGATCATCTGGTAAAAATGCAGAAAATCATTTTTATTATTGTTTCTAACAGATTCGACGAACTGGGTCTGGAATTTGTTGGCGTTGACATATAAAACAATTTTCTCGGGGAATTTTTCTTTTACTAAAATTCCAATTGCCTGAGCAAGGTGGGTTTTTCCCAGTCCTGAATTCCCATATAATAACAGAGGATTAAAAGCAGTTCCTCCAGGTTTATTTGCAACTGCAAATCCGGCAGAACGAGCCAGCCGGTTACATTCACCTTCAATAAAATTCTGAAATGAATTATCAGGATTTAACCTGGGGTCTACATGAAGTTTCCTGATACCTGGTATGATAAATGGGTTTTTTATTGAACCACTTTCAGATTCCAGTGGTAGTGAAAATGGACGATTTTTTAAATCTGTTTTATTTCTGGTAGGTATTTTTATTGTATAAGGTTTAGACTGGTCGAACTGTGAATTTTCTATTACCACATTATATTCCAGTTTTGCATCAGACCCGAGTTCTTTCCTGAGAGTTTTTCTCAGAATGTCAATATACTGTTCTTCAAGGTATTCATAAAAAAACGGACTGGGTACCTGGATAGTAAGGATATTACTATCTATTCGAATAGGAACGATTGGTTCAAACCAGGTTCTGTAACTTATGGAAGGAACGTTATCCTTAATTATTTTTAAACAATTTTGCCAAACGTCCTGATGAGAATTATTCATGAATGGGAACAGAGTTATATTTGATAAATTATTATTCCAAGTTTTATACCTGATTTGGAAACACTAAATTTGTTAAAAAAATGGTAAAAAAAAAATTAAATTTTACTTGATTTTTACATAATTAATATATTGTTATTATTATCAGGTGTTTGTAGCGAAAAAAAAAATGAAAAAAGATTAATTGGCTATAAATAAGCATGTTAAATAATTAGACGCATAAGTTTTTGACATATAATTGTTTATTATGTATTAACTAAAGATTTCATTATTCTGTTAAGTAATTAACAGTAAATCTAGTCAAAAATTTTCTCTATTTCATCAAAAACATAACCAAATATTTTTCTGAAAAAGCAGAAAATATTCATGATTGAGCTCAAACTGGAAAATTTCTGGTTTTATTTATCAACGGGTTTTGATTTCTTGTTGTCTGGATTCTTATCAACAACAACTGTTTTTCCTCTATCAAACAGGGAGAAATGTACATATCTTTTTGGATTCATTTGCATGTCCTTAAGGAGCAGGTTCAGACTCTCAATTGTTTCAGTAAGCTGGTAATATAATGAATCATTGTTTATGATTTTTCCTGCAGTTCCTGTGCCCTCATTTATTTTCAAAAGAATTGAATTAAAATTTGCCAGCGCCTGATCAAGGTTATTAATTGATGAACGGATATTTGATTGGGCGATTGAATCGCTAACTAAGGCCAGATTTTCAAGTGTTCTTGTTAATTCTTCGTTGTTCTTTGCAAGGTTTCGCGTAATTGATTCAATATTTGCCATGGTTCCTGCAAATGATCCGTCTTTTTTTGTAACCATAGTATCCAGAGCGCCAAGCGTGTTATTTATATGTCTGACACTTTCGCCCAGGTCTTTACTAAAGTTACCAGAAAAGGTATTTTGGACAATTGAAAGTACTGAATCAATCGAAACTATAAGGTTTTCAGCTTTTTCTTTAAGTGGATAAAGTTGCTCTCCTATTTGGTCCTGCAATGCGATTTCAATATAACCTTTAAGAGTGTCTCCCTTTACAATAAAACTTTCACTATCACCTGTTAATAACCTGATAGCTTTTGTACCCAGCAGGTCTGAGTTGTAAATTTCAGCTGTTGTATTTAATGGTAAATTAACCTGCTCTTCAATAGATAATCTTACTTCCAGTTCACCTGTTTTTTCCGGGACAAATCCAATGCGACTAACTGTTCCTATTTTATAACCATTTAATGTTACAGGAGATGATTCTTCCAGTCCGTTTATGTCATCATAGTAAACATAATAGTGAACAGATGAGCTTAGAATGTCATGCCCTTTCATGAAATTATAGGCCCAGATAAACATAGCCAGTATAACAAAAACTACAAATCCAATCTTTACCTCGTGTGATATTTTCATCTTTATTAAATTAAAAAATTTACTTATTAATCGTTCTATCGTACCCTCGTTCTATCGTACCCTCGTTCTATCGTACTATCTCTCCATACTTTCAAGTGCTTCCTGAACTGGAATAATTGTGTCATTTCTTACTGCAATAAGGAAAGCACCCGGGAAATCTTTTTGTAATGTTTTACTAAAAGCAATGGTTTTATCATATATCCCAGAATTAAGAAGTGCATATTTATAGGTCTTATTTATTTTAAATTCATAAACATTCTTGTGTCCTTTAAAGAAATCCGAATCGAGTGAAATTTGCTTATGTGAAGAGGATATCTGAACCATAAAACGTATTGTGTCTTGTTTCCGGGCAATCATAAAATTGCTTTTATCCTCAATGCTCTTTTTATATTCTTTAAATGCCCTGTAAATAGCAGACGCAATAAGTTCCTGTCCTTTTTGTGAAATCAGGTACCTTTCTTCAGAAGGATTTGAAACAAATCCTGTTTCAATAAGAACACTGGGCATAGTTGTTTGAGCAAGAACAATAAATCCTGCCTGACGAACACCCCTGTCGTGTCTTTTTGCCCGTTCTCTAAACTGATCCTGAACAAAAGATGCAAACTCAAGACTCTGATCGAGATAAGTGTTTTGCATTAAAGAAAAGATAATATAAGATTCAGGAGAATTAGGATCAAAACCTTCGTATTTGGTAGTATAATCTTCTTCAAGTGTAATAACCGCATTTTCCTTCTGTGCTAAAGCGAGGTTCTCTTTATTTTTATGAATACCCATAGCATATGTAGACGGACCGGAAATTCGGGAATTACTATACCAGTCGGCATGGATCGATATAAAAAGATCTGCTTTGTTCTTATTTGCGATATCTGCCCTTTTATGAAGTTCGACAAACCTGTTGGTTTTTCTTGTATAAATTACATTCACATTGCTAAAATTTTGTTCTATATACTTACCAAGTTTTAATCCAATGCCCAGAACAATATCAGCTTCCCTGCATCTTCTACCCAATGTACCGGGATCTTTTCCTCCATGTCCCGGATCAATAACAATTGTCCACATATTATTAATGTCATTATTTTGTCCGAAAGCACAATTCTGACAAATGGAGAATGCAACGATATAAAAAATTAGCAAAACAGCTATTCGTTGCTTTAGAAAAATGGCATTATTTATGCGGTACCTCATTAACAGAAATTTGATTTTTTATTTAGCTTTGTCCCCAACCTTGTATTATACAATTAGAAACTACTTTTTTACATAACACTGATCACACAAAAATAGTATTAATAAATTGTTAAAAAAATACATAAAACCTGTATTCATTACTGTTATCTGGATTTATTCAGGATGTCTGTCTTTTAGTCAGAATAATCCTGTAACATCCGGTAACGCTGTGATGCAACAGGATACAGTTTCGGTTGATACTACAAGCACTGCTTCGCAGTCAGGTACACGTAATGTTATAGAAGTCCCAATTAAATATAATTCAGAAGACTCTTTACGCTTTGAAGTAAAAGCCCATAAGGTTTATTTATATGGTCAGGCAGTTGTGAACTATGAAAATATTGTTTTGGAAGCTGATTATATTGTGCTGGACACAAAAAATAATATTATTATAGCAACCGGTTGGCCTGATAGTACAGGAACTATAGCCGGCAGACCTCATTTTAAAGATGGAGCTGAAGAATTTGATGCAGATACACTTGAATATAATTTCAAGACACAAAAAGGTATTATTAAGGGAATTGTTACTGAAGAACAGGGTGGATACCTGCATAGTACACGAACAAAGAAACACGCTAATGGTGAAATACATGTAAAATCGGGGAAATATACGACATGTGATGCTGAACATCCTCATTTTTACATTGCTCTTACAAAAGCAAAAATTATTCCTGATGATAAAATTGTTTCAGGTCCGACTTACCTTGTTGTTGAAGATTTGCCTTTACCATTAATCCTTCCGTTTGGATTCTTTCCTAACCAAAAAGGGCGGGCATCAGGTGTTCTTATTCCTGATTATGGAGAAGAAAAAAATCGTGGGTTTTTCTTCAGAAGCGGAGGTTATTATTTTGCATTGAGCGAATATGCCGACCTTGCTATACGTGGAGATATCTACACCAATGGCACATATGGATTGCGATTAAGTTCAAGATATAAAAAAAGGTATAAGTTTACGGGTAATCTAAATGCCAGGTATTATAAAAGTGTGTCGGGAGAGAAAGGACTTTCTACTTACCGTACATCAAATGACTATTCCATTGCATGGTCACACTCTCAGGATCCCAAGAACAATCCGGGTGCCAGTTTTTCAGGAAATGTCAATATGTCTTCCAGCAGCTTTGATCAGAAATATGCACGTACCTCGAACAGTTATCTGACAAATACAAAAACATCCAGTATCTCTTATTCCAGAAGATGGGAGGGAACACCTTTTAATTTTTCTGCCAGTATGAACCATAGCCAGAACAGTAGAAATAAGACGGTTAGCTTGAACCTCCCGCGTGCAAATTTTAATATGAGCCGTATCTATCCGTTCAAACCGAAAAACCAGGTTGGAGAAACTAAATGGTATCAAAATATTGAATTAAGCTACCAGGCTAAGATGGATAACAGGATAAGTACTACTGATGAAAAATTTCTGACTTCAGATATGTTTGATGAAATGAAAAATGGTTTCCAGCATTCAATACCTTTAAGTACGGTTTTCCGTCCATTTAATAATTTTTCTATCTCGCCGCAGGTTAGGTATTCGGGCGTTTTATATTCCAGTAGTATCGAAAGAAGCTGGGAAGATAGTCAGATAGTTACCGATACTATTAAAGAAATTAGTTATGCTCATGCATTCGTGCCTTCAATTTCATTAGGACTTACACCTAAGATATATGGTATGTTTTTACCACGGAATCCTGATTCAAAAATTATTGCTATTCGTCATGTGATGAGTCCGGCAATATCTATGTCTCTTGTTCCTGATATGAGCGAAATTACTCCAAGCTATTACCGTGAATACCAGACAGATACAGCGGGTAATACTCGGGAATACTCTATATACGAATCTGAGATATACAGCACACCTTCATTGCCCGGGAGAAGTGGATCAATTTCTTTTTCTCTCAATAACAACATTGAGATGAAACTCAGAAACCTGAAAGATACAACAAAAGAGGCACAGAAAGTTAAAATAATTGACAGGTTTAATTTCTCAACCAATTACAATATGTTTGCAGATTCGCTTAATCTTGCTCCTGTTATATTCCGGGGATCAACCAAACTTTTCAAAAAAGTCAGTCTGAGCTTTGGTGGTGCTTTTGATCCATATGCAATTACCGAAAATGGTACAAGGATTAATACTTTTGAGATTAAGCAAACCGGTAAATTATTTCGTGTAACAAGGTTAAATATGTCTGTAAATGCTTCTTTCAGTTCAAAAGCCGGAGGTGGTGGAGGAAGTTCAGCTTCTTCAAGAAGTGCACCTGCCGGTATCAGACCGGAGGGTGGAGGAATGGGATTAGGTTCTGAAGGAATGGGACAGGATGAACAAATTATTGAGGAGTTGGGGTATGCTGATTTTAATGTACCCTGGAGATTTTCATTCAGATATAATTTCAACTGGTCAAAACCAAGATCCAATGAACCTAATATTACTCAAACTCTAAATTTTAATGGAAATATCAGTCTAACTTCAAAATGGAAAATAGGGTTTAATTCAGGTTGGGATTTCAAGATTAAAGAGCTTACCTATACATCGGTGAATATTTCCCGCGATCTTCACTGCTGGCAGATGAGACTTTCATGGATCCCATTAGGGAGTCGGCAAAGTTATTCATTTACCATAAGTGCAAAATCAGCCATCCTGAGCGATTTGAAATATGAAAAACGCAAAAGCTGGTTCGATCGTGATATATAATTAAAGGGAATAGAGGGAGTATAGGGAGTAGGGGGAATAAAGGAAATATTAGTTTGTTAAGTTAAAAGTTTGTAAATCTAACTCTTCCTTTTAACTTTATAATTTTTAACCATTATAGTAATTCTTATATGAGAAAAGTAATTAGTACAAAAAAAGCTCCGGGCACAATTGGTCCTTATAGCCAGGCTGTTGAAGTAAAAGGCACATTATATATCTCAGGTCAGGTACCACTTAATCCTGACACCGGGAAACTTGCCGGTGATACTATAACTTCACAGACGGAGCAGGTTTTACAGAATATCCGTTTTATAGTAAATGCTGCCGGGTATTCAATGAAAGAGATAATAAAAACAACCTGTATGCTTCAGGATATGAATGATTTTGCAGAAATGAACAAGACTTATGAAAAATTCTTCCCTGAAAACCCTCCTGCAAGAGCTGCATTTGAGGTTGCCAGGTTACCCCTGAATGTAAAAATTGAGATTGAAGCCATTGCGGCCAGGTAGGAATAGCTCAATTTGATTATTTCCTTACTTTCTGCCGGTCTTTTTTTGTTCGATTTCCTTTAGCTTCTTAACGGCTGCAAATTTTGCTGCAGCAATTGTTTCCCTGTTAGCCTTTTCAGTTATTTTACCACGGGTCAGATCTTCAATAGCAATATACCCGTTCATTAAGAGAAGCTGTATAACTATGTTGTTGATGACTGTGTCCCTATTGTAGCTATTGGCAATATACACTGTGCTGCAGTCATTATAAAACTGATCTGCAAATTCCCGGATATTAGGTAACCACATTAACTGTTCGTAAGTCTCACTAAATCCGTTTAGCTCAATATTGATATTGGGTGTTATTAGCAACGGGCTGAATTTATGGTTCCTGGGTAAAGGATAGAAACCTGCTAATCCTGACATATCTATTTTAGTTTTCATATCATCCACTCTTACCAGCCGGGCTTTTCTCATTTCTTCAAGCTGGTACAAATAAAAGTTGTATCGCCATATTTCCAAGTTATGTTTATGATGCCTGAAAAGGGGCTTATAGCGCTCAATTATTAATTTCTTAACATGATTTTTCTTTTTGTCAAGGTCAGGGTTCATAATTCGTACTTCGCGTATCAGGATCTTTACATCTTCAGCTGCTTTTTGCGGTCCGGTAATTTCTTTCCCTTTCCTGCCAAGATCGGTTGACAGTATACCTAACTGAATTTTTTTGCCTTTTCCTGTACCATCAGGTCTTCCTTTTAATATCTCTATTAAATGTTTTTTTATCTTGCTTTCACCAGGTTCTGCAATAAAAGGATTTCCGGAAGGTGTGCTGGCAAGGGTGTTAAATAATGTACCAAAAAAATCACGGTCAATTGGGGATGAAATATTATTCTTATCCTCATCGCATTTTGCATCAGCAATAAACCGGTTTTTAATTATATCAAACCTGACTTTAATAACAATAAACTTCTTGTTTTTCCTGAAAAAGGATTTATTAATAAATATTTTGTTGACAGTATCTTCAATGTCAATCTTATCCATCATTTTGTATGAGGATGACAGGTAATGCACTCCCGTAAATTCATCTTTCTCCCATGACAGGATATCATCAAGATGGTTGCCATACCGGTCAATTACTTCAACAATATTCCTGTCACCTGAATAGCGAAGTAAAGTTCGCAGAATATGGGGATTATCAGAACTGGTTGCTTTTTCTTTCCTCTCTCCATGTGAATCACGATAAAGAAAAAAGTTTTCCGGGTTGGCATATCGTTTCACTCCTGCTTCTTCCCTGGCAAAATTGTAAGCAGTTAGCATGATGTCAATTTTAAAAGGCATATTAATATCACATAAACCACTGATAGTGCTTCTTGAGTTAAGGTCATGTACATTACTGTCTGCACTGCTTTTGAATAGGGAATTGTAATTTTTAATAAAATCCGGATCAAAATCTGTAACACGTGAGAAATCACCCATTTCTGTACCTATTCCGTACAGGTTACCCTCTTCATCGGGAAACAGGTGAAACATATCCCCGGCAATCATTTTAATTGAACGGATGCCAGGAAGATCCTTCTTCATCCACTTAAGCATCATAGCAGCCAGCATTTCTGATTTACCAACCCCGCTGTCACCGCTTATCTGGATAACAAAAATACTGCCATCATCTTCTTCCACTGCAAACAAAGAGCCATGAACTGGTATACCGCCCAGCTCCTTTACTTTCTCATTAACCATGGTTAGTCTGGGTTTCTTAATGTTCCCAAAGTAGTCAACAGATTTTTTCAAAGGTGTAACGATGGTTTTTATATTCCCGTTTGGACCTTTCAGATCGAAATAACCAATTTGAGGGAATGATATTACTTTTTCAGGAGCTCCGAGAAGGAGGATTACGTCAGGAATAAATTCCTGAACCTCATCCAGTTTAATAAATCCTGGACCTATCAACCGGTAATTATCTGTCAGATATTTCAGAAAAGATTTTTGAATAATATGGAGTTCCTTCACCAAACCGGTATTTACAATTTTGCACCGGTAATCCTCTTCGTCAAGGTTATGGGCAAACAGGGCGAGTCGTTTTGCAAAAAATGAGGACAAAGGTCTGACTTGCATTTTTTTTATGAATTCATTTCGGTCAGGATTTTGAGAACCTGTATTGTTGATTGACGGATCGTCTGACCTGTCTATTTTATGATAGGGATATTCCCGTTTTTTAGCATCAGTTGCTATCCTTGTATGTGTTTGCACCGGCTGTTCCCAGGCAATTACTCCACAACGCGACATTAATTGTGCTATCCATAATAACGATCCTTTATTCCATTTTTCAAGTGTGTTATTATGTACAGTAAAATTTTTATGAAGCACAATTCCATGCTGCACCATTTCATTTATGTTTGAATTTTGTTCCAGAAATTCTGTTTCAACCAGTTTGATTAGTATGTGGTTATATTTCTTGTAATATTCATTGTTTTTAGTCATGTTTACAAGACTGATAAAAAACAGAGCCATCTCCCTTACTTCATCATGCAGTTGTTCCGGTAAGATCTTTACATTTCTTTGTGTAGATATCTCATCCAGTAATGTTTTTATTTCTGCAGGAATAAGTTGTGATATCAGGTCTTCTCTGGTCAGTCTGATATCTTCCTGCTCTGTAATATCATAATGGCTCGTAAACCGGTTTATTCTCTCAATCAGCCGGTTTTCAAACTGGTTATTTTTCTGAAGCAGGTAAATGAACAATATCCTGTTTGTTGATGTGAGGTTCGAGTGATAAAGCTTTTTACGGATTGTTTGCTGAATAACTCCGGGGTATTTTCTCATCATATCATCCCGCTTTTGATCATCCAGCTTCTTATCTATCTTTTCGAAATACCTGTTGGTGAAAATATCCGGATTAATGTCGTTTACAGATAATCCGGTAATTTCATTAAATCTTAAAGCAACTGTATCTGCAAGCTGTTCAAATGTCGGTTCAACCGAATGCAGTTCAAAAGGAAGATTAAAATGCAGTAATAATTCTTCTATGTATTTCTTAAGTATTCTGTTATAACCTTCAAGTTTAGCCAGGTCACCTGAAATATCATTTTCGTTCGCTTTAATTGAGAGTATTTTTGTTTTTGCATCAGAGAACAGAATCCTTTCCAGTTCAATCAGGATTTCCTGCATAATAGTTAGTTCTTCCGGGTTATCAAGTATATACCTGTCCGGTTGGAATTCCAGCTTACTTTTTATGTGCTTAAGTATGGTTGTTTTTCCATATTTGGCAATTACCGTATTGATGTCAAGTTTTTTAAGCTGTGGAATATTACGGTAAATCTGAGGCAGAAGGTTTTCATATACTTTTGTAAATGCTTTGGATGAGATAAATTCAGTTAGATTTCTGCATTTCCCTACATTTTCATAAAATTCCAACACAGCATTATTTGAATCACCAATTGAATTGATTGAAACCCCGCATTCTTTTGGAAAAGCATGATAAAGTGTTTTTATGTCGCTGATTTTTAGCGAATTATTAATGTCCTTATTTAGATCACGGATAACATTAAAATCTTCAAGAATATTTTTAATCAGTTCACTGTCACTACGAACTTTGAAAATATCAATTAAAATATCATCTGTCTGTTTATCTTTATTTGAAGGATCATTCTTAGCTTTATGGAATATATTCCAGTATTTCAGGAACATACGCAGTGCGTTTTCAAATTCATCAATAAAATTATCGTAGCTTTCTGCAGAGCCTTCAATATAATCACCAAGTGAGAAACGCAGAAATCCTGTTTGATAGGGTATAAGTGCAATTCCGCGCTGGTCTGCAAGTTTTTTTGTGAATTTCTCTAAATCCTGGTATGAGAAAAAATCTTTCAGATGAAGATTAAAAAGGTATGATCCATCCGAATCCAGTACACTAATTTTGTTTTGCTCACTTTCTTTTAAAACTACTAACGCTTTGTTCTTTGCCAGCTCCAGTCTTTTATTAGCTTCCCGTCTGAATATCTTATTTATCCTGAAATTATTAAGTTCACTTACCAAATGAGCTTTATAATAGCTAAAGAATAGAATTCCTTTATATTTGAAATCATCCGGCAATTCCAGAACATCAAGCTTATCAAGAGATACAAGTTCTTCCAGAAGAAAAAGGTGTAGCGGACTTCCTTCAAATAATGACGGATTACGTGTATGGGTACTATTTCCGTTTTCACGGATATTAATGTTGACACGTATCTCTGTCATAATATATTTTTTCAGTTTCTCTTTTATTTTATACCTGGAAGCATCTTTTGGAAGACTTTCATCCATTCTGTCTTTTATTTTCTTTGCCAGCTGAGCTGTTTCCAGTATATTAACAAGGATGAACAATGAGTTTGTGTTTCCTTTTTCAACTCCAAATCGTTTCCTGGCATAATCAATCACATCTTTTCTGACCGGTGTTGCCAGAAGAGAACCGAGACGATCACCGGTTGCCCCGAGGTTTTTTGTTGTCGATAAAGACGATACGACACTAATTCTGGCAAATGAACCGATATTGTTCATTATATATCTTGAAATAGTGCGCCATTTCGGCTCTTCGGGATCCTCTATTTTTACCGCATCGTTATATGCTTCATCTAAAAACAAAGTAAGTTTACTGTTATTAAGAAACTTAAGGAATTTTATCAGGTTAGTATTATTAAAATCGGTGAATCCTGATGGGTTGGACGGATCGTTAATAATGAGGGTTGAATTTTCACAGAACCGGTCCCATAAATTCCCTGTTTCATCGAATAACTGAAAAGTGCTTTTTATTCGTTCAAGTTTTGTAAGCAGTCGCTCCCAGTCAACATGACCCTCCTCATTAAGTTCGATCTCAATATCAAATGGATTAAGATCAAAACGGTCGGGTGGAAAAAGATCTTTATACTCCCAGGCTGCCTCCTGGTTAAAGAAAATAAATGGGTTTGGTGTTCGGTTCTTGTAAAATAACAGATCCCTGATAATCATTTGTACATCATCTGAAATCGATGTTTTTTCCAGATTCCCCAGATTACTGATAAACTCTTTAATGATATCCTTATCTGCCAATCCTTTTTTGTTGTATTTGTCTTCAATACCAAAATCGATCAGCAGGTTTCTGAACCTTCCCTGATTATCTGAACTATTTTCAACTTTTGTGAGGTATTCTTTGTATTTTTCAAGAAAAAGATTTATTCCGAAATTATTATGAAAATGGTTATGGATTGTTCTCTGGTAATTATCAGGGACGACATCCAGAATGGTTTTGCACCTGTGTATTATTGAATTCTGTACAGGTTTTAGAGGACGCTTGAGTAAATATTCTCCGTATGTCCTTATCTGGTTACGACCGCCACCTTCAACAACTGTTGCAATATGCAGGCTTTTATTCTCGGAATAAAAATAGGCCAGGGTTCTTTCCTCAAATTCCTTTATCAACTCCCGATTAATTATTTTAATATTTTCAGGATCCCTTGTGTTTTCTGCCAGGTTGATGTATGCTCCGAATTTTGAAAGTATGTACTTATCCTTAATTACCTGCCGGGCAAATTCATCGAATTTATAAAGAATATTATCCTGATCAGGGTTTTCAGGATTAGCGAGCTGTTCTTTTTTCAGTTGCCTTAATTCTTTATCATATTCAATAATTTTTTCATCAATCTTTTGCCTGAAATATTTAAGATTCCGCGAGTTAACCTTATCATGAATCAGACGAAGATTCAACTGGCTGTTAGCCATGGCTCCCAGTTTCTTTGTATGAACCTTATTAAGAGTATTTATTATGCCATTATGCAGACAAAAGATCAGGGATGTATTAGTTGACCGGGACTCAGGGGAATCATCAATAAATACCATTCTGGTTAGTAAAGGAAACCACCTGAAGGAGTTGAATGGGTTTTTTCTCATATTCCTTATCCTGACAGCGAAAATACTTGTGCTCTCTTCATATATCTGTTTGTAAAGATTTTCTTCTGTTGAAAATTCGATTACTCTTACACTGTTTTTGCTGAATACTTCTTTTGTAAGCAGATCAATAGCTGTTTCGGCAGTTCCTGAAACAATAGTTCTTATAAATCCGTTAAGTCCTTTGAAATTCACGGTAGATTCGGTACGGGAAAGAAAATTCTCCTTTTCTGCGTTTGTTGTATAATGGGTTGACTGGTTAATCATTTGATCCATTACATCAAGCATATAATTCCATTGTGCTTCTTCGATATCCCCACTTACTCCAATAAGATCACGAAATTTGCGGAGTTCCCTTACTTTGTCACCCAACAATATCCTGTAAAGGGAGTCGATAGTTATTTTTGTAACAGGAGGTGTGCCCAACGAATAATCATGGGTTTTAAGAATATTTTTGAACTGTATTTTAGTTTTATCATCAACCTGCTCGGTATCAATAAGCTCATTTAGCATATCATGAAATACCTTCCTCCTTGAACTGTACTCAAATGCTTTTGAGTTCTCATGAGGCATCAACATTAGGGAAACATCTATGTAACCGGGGATAGCTTCCTTTAGTTCAAGCAAATATTTTCGTATTTCTGCTTGCTGTTTTGCAGGGTCATCGGGTTCTTCATAACATAACCTTACAAAATTGGAAAGGCTTTCAAAAACCCGGTCAGGGAGAAAATTTTCTGCTCTTTCATCAAGTTGAGTATATAAGTCAACAAAATTTCTGGCTTCCTGATTGAGCGTAGTTTTTGGTTCTCCGGATATTTGCATAATTAAAATATTTTTTGAAAAAATCAAATTCTGTCAAAATTACAAACATCGCATGTTAAAAAACATTTTAAGTACCATATTGTTATCAACATTTTTCAAACACTTAGTAGTTATTTGTTTTTTGTATTTTTACGTTTTATAAAAATTGAACGGATGAAAATAAGTAGAAAAAAATTCCTCGCTTTAACCGGTTTAGCAGGTTCATCACTAGTCTTTCCGGGGAACAGATTATTATCCGGAGAGGTGAACAAAACAGAAAAAAGTAATAGTACAAAAGCATCAATTACCTATAAAAAAATAAAACTTGAACTGGGTCATACATGGACTATTAGTCGTGGTAGTACTGATTATAAAGAAGATGTATTTGTTTTTTACGAAAAAGACGGGATAACGGGAATAGGAGAGGCGTCGCATATGACAGGCGCCGGACAGAATGCTGAAAGAACAATATCTGAACTGAAGAAAATTATACCAGTTTATGTCGACTCAAACCCTTTTGAATTTTATGAATTGACGGATAAGGTTAATGCAAAGATTGAAAATATATCACCGGCAAAAGCTGCACTTGATATTGCACTTTTTGACTGGCTCGGCAAGAAACTTAATATTCCTGTTCACAGGTTTTTTGGTCTTGATCCGAATAAGTTCGTGAATACCTCTTTCTCAATAGGATTTGACAAGCCTGAAGTAATTAAGCAGAAAGTTAAGGAAGCTGATCCGTATAGAATATTGAAAGTGAAATTAACAAACAGGAACGATAAGGAAATAATTTCAACTATTCGCCTGGTTTCAGACAAACCGATACGGGTTGATATAAATGAGGGGTGGACTAATAAGGAAGAAGCCATAAGGAAAATTGAATGGTTGGCAAAACAAGGTGTGGAACTTATTGAACAACCAATGCCTGTGGATAAAATAAAGGAAGCCAAATGGCTGAAAGAGAGGGCGCCTGTGCCAATTGTTGCCGATGAAGCAATAAATACATCGAAAGACATACCAGCAATTGCTGAAGCATACGATGGTGTTAATATAAAACTGATGAAATCCGGTGGAATACTTGAAGCCTTTCGTATTGCAGTTCTTGCCAGGGCTTTTAATCTGGACATAATGATTGGATGTATGATCGAATCATCAGTGGCTATTAGTGCAGCTGTTCAACTCCAGCCTCTCGCAAGATGGCTCGATCTTGATGGCCCACTGCTCCTAAGTAACGATCCGTACAAAGGTGCTGAATTTCGCGATGGACACTGGATTATGCCCGAAGCTCCAGGTATAGGAATTAATTTACCATCAACTTAGCTTTGGCAATATATTTTTCAATCTTTTGGCCTTCCTGGCTTTCAGGGTAATTATCTTTTATTTTTTGGTAGGTTTCCAATGCTTTTTGAAATTCTTCCTGTGATTCATAAACCTGACCGGCTTTCAAAAGATAAATTGGGTTTACAAATACATTATCTTCAGTAGTAGCAGCTTTCTCGTAATAAGTAATAGCTTTTGACGGTTCGCCAAGTTCAAGATAAGCATCGCCAATAGCTCCTTTTGCAATCAGGTTTATCATTTTGTCATTTGAACTGAATTTTTCTAATTGTTCAATTGCCAGTTCAAATTCACCGAGGTGAAGAAATGAAATACCGGCATAGTAATGAGCTAGTTCAGATGATTTAGTAACGCCATAATCGTCAATAATATCGAGCATCCCAAGGTTATTGCCATCGCCATAAAGAGCCAGGTTAAATGAGTCCTGCTCGAAGTATCTCTCGGCCATGAACATTTGCGACTGTGCTTCTTTCTCAGCAGGTATTACAATGAACCGTTTATATCCCATAAAAACAATAACAACCACGACTAAAGCCAGGATAATAATTGTCAGGGGTTTTTGATTATCTTCAATGTATCTTTCAGTACGGCTCAATGCGCTTTCAACTTCTTCTAATCTGTCAGGTGCCTGAGACTTTTTGCTTTTTGCCATAATAGTGTTTTTGTTACCTCTGTTAAAAATCTCCGCAAAGATAATTTTTTTGTGGTTTTATCTGAAATTATTGACATAAAAAAAAAGGAAGAAGAAGAAGTGAATAGAGGGAATAGATGGAATAATATTTTCTTAACTTTGCAAAGGAACAATAATATTTAACGCGTTTTTATGCATTTGCAGAATATTTCACTTATAAATTTTAAAAATTACAGTCAGGTTGAACTGGAATTCTCAGCAAGAATAAATTGTTTTGTTGGGAATAACGGCGTTGGAAAGACAAATATCATGGATGCTATTCATTACCTGTCACTTACTAAAAGTTTTTTTAATTCAATAGACAGTCAGAATATTAAGTACGATGAAGATTTTTTTGTTATCCAGGGTTCTTTCCTGAGGGGTGATACACAGGAAAATATTTATTGCAGCTCAAAAAGAAACAAGAAGAAACAATTTAAAAGAAATAAGAAAGAGTACCAAAGATTGGCAGACCATATAGGATTATTACCGGTAGTTATGATCTCTCCTGCTGATAGTAATCTTATTACCGGTGGAAGCGACGAAAGGCGGAAGTTTATTAACGCTGTAATTTCTCAATACGACCGGAACTATCTTAACGATCTTATTCAATATAATAAAGCTCTGGCACAGCGAAATGCTTTACTGAAAGATTTTACCAGGTCGGGCAGGTTTGACACTGAATCACTTGAATTATGGGATGAACAACTGATACCGCTTTCACAAAAGATATATGACAAAAGAGTAGACTTTATTGATAAACTCGTACCGGTTTTTCAAAAGTATTATGATTCAATTGCCCTGGGAAAGGAATCGGTTGGTTTGGTTTACCAATCGCACCATCATGACGCTAATTTCAGCTCAGTTTTTAAAGATGCTCTTGATAAAGACAGGATACTGCAATATACAACCAGGGGGATCCACAAAGATGATCTTGTCCTTGAGCTGAATGGTTATCAGATAAAAAGGGTTGGTTCGCAGGGACAGCAAAAAACCTATCTTGTGGCATTGAAACTTGCTAAATATGAATTTATTAAAGAGGTGAGTGGTTCTAATCCAATTCTGTTACTGGATGATGTTTTTGATAAATTTGATGCATCCCGCGTTACACAGATCATTCAACTGGTGTCAGAAAATCAGTTCGGACAGATATTTATTACCGATACTCACCAGTCACGACTTGAAAAGATACTGTCCGGGCTATCTGCCGATTTCAGATTGTTCAGGATAAATAATGAAATAAAGGAAATAGAGGAAATAGAGGGAATAGAGGAAATAGAGGGAATAGAGGGAATAATGGAATAGTGGAATGTTGGAATAATGGGAAGAGAGGAAGAAGAGGAAGAAGAGGAAGAAGAGGTGAGAGATGAGTAATCATCAGATTAATACCATATGAATTTATGCGTAAAAGTAATACTCAAACAATTGCAAGTGTCATCAACGATTACCTAAAAGAAGCTCAGATTGAAGGGAAACTAAAGGAAGTGCAGGTTGTTAATTCCTGGGAAGAACTGGTAGGAAAAACTATTGCCCGCCGGACAAACAGGATATATATCAAAAATGGGAAGCTTTACCTGCATATGAATTCCTCTATTGTGAAAAATGAACTTATGATGTTTCGTGAAAGTATTATCGAAAGGATCAATACCAAAGCAGGGGAGGAGATTGTTAAGGAGATAGTTATACGATAGAACGAAAGAACGAAAGAACGAAGCTCAAACTATAGCCGAAGTGAGCAAGTTAAAACCTCTCTTTTTTTGCAAAAAAGAAATCACTTTCAATTATTGCATTTTCGTCGCTGTCTGATCCGTGAACGGCATTTCTCTGAAGTGATTCGGCAAACATTTTTCTTATTGTTCCCTCTTTTGCTTTCGACGGATCGGTGTTACCTATAAGTTCCCGGAAATCTTCCACGGCATTTTCTTTTTTAAACATTATTGCAACTACCGGACCGGATGACATGAATTCAACCAGGTCATTATAAAAAGGTTTGCTTTTATGTACGGAGTAAAATTCCTCAGCTTGTCCAATAGTTAGTTTCACTGATTTAATTGCGGATATTCTGAATCCGGCTTCAGTAATAATTGCCATTATAGGTCCGATAAATCCACTTTTAATAGCAAACGGTTTGATAATTGAAAGTGTAATATTTCCTGACATGTTGTGACTTTTTTTTGTGGACGCTAATGTACTAAATAAATTAAGACACTCACAGATAAATCAGTGGTTAATATAACTAAAGACCTGCCAGAGTACGCCGTAGGCGTTCCTGTCTGAGATATTGAAACCGTTTACGGTCGTCAGGGGCAGGGTCTGAGAAAAAAAACTCACCGGGTGACAACAAGTCGCCCGGTGAGTAATTCTTTGTTATCTCCGGTTGTCAAATTTCTAATGTCCAACCGGTCTGATTGCTCAATTTCACAGGCTACACAACTAAATAAAATTCACAATGCAAACTAATGAATTATAATCAGTTGTTTCACTTCCTTCTGTTCCCCTGCTGTAAAATGAATATAATATGTTCCGTTGGCTAAATGTTTTGTGCTGATCCGCAGTGAAGTCTGATTCGTTTTTGCTGATTCATAGACCACACTTTTTAGATTATTGAGTATTTTTACTTCATAGTTATCACTAACAATACCTTTGGTATCATACTCCTTTTTCTCTGCTGTAAGTTCAACATAATCATCTGCAGGATTTGGTGACATTCCGAAATCCCAGCCTGGAACTATTACTGAACCGGTGTAAGTATCTGAAGTACCACAATCATTTGATGTTGTTACATGCCATTGCCCGAAACCAAAACCTGTGGCTTTAAATCCGCAACGTCTGCCGCTACCGCTTGTAGTTATGGAAATACTTCCCATGGCTGTCCAACTGCCTGTATTAGGATTGGCTCCCGGCGGATTAAAAATATTCACCAGGAAAGAACTGCCATAAATCACTTGCATAGGAGGGCTTTCATCAGGAGTTGTAACCGGTGTTCCCGGTCTGCCTACCCAAACACTTTTATTTAATATAGGGATATCACAATCACCGGTTATTGAAGCTGTGACGTAACCACTTGCCCTGGTATCGTTGCTGTATGCCTTCACCGTATAGCTGTTGGTTCCCTGTCCGCTCACATATTGTAGATTACTACTCTTATTCCAGCTTACTGATGTGCCGGGCGGACGGTTATTAAGTGTGTAAGTAGTATTGGAGGTGCAGACAACGTCAGAACCTGTAATAGAAGGAAAACGCTGAGTATTCATTGTACTGGTACCACCATCCGGATCAAGCCAGTTGTTTAAGCGGGTTGTATCATGTCCCCCTCCTGTCCATGAACGAGATAACTTTCCAAAAAATGATCCCATTTCAGGATCGCATGGAAGATATTCAGACTCCCTTCCATAAAGTTGTCCAACTACTCTTTTATTTTGATTAAAAAGTGGACTTCCAGATGATCCTTCTTCTGTCGAACCAATATCCCAATCATCAACAAACCAATATCTATTATTAAACACAGAAGTTAGGGATTCACTATCAAGTGATATTTTCATTACATCACCTGAAGGATGATGAATACATGTTCCTTCTGTTGGTGTAGATCCGGTATTGTCCCAACCCAGGAATGAAAGGGTCGTGTTATATAAAGGTGAGTCTTCCAGTTCTAAAAGGGCAAAATCGGTTGAATTCCAGGCTGCTCTTAAATTATCATGGTCATAAGTTGTTGTAGTTGCAATCCTACCTCCTCCGCAACTTGTTTTTTTGTAGTCGAATTTAAAACTCCAGTTTTCAGCATCATCTATTTCATATGGTTGCAATTCTCCGTCTTTATAGTCCTCACTATACTGATTTCCACCAGCAACATCAATACAATGAAATGCCGTTAAAAAATATGAACGAAAATTTTGCGCAGTATTGTTTAATAAAGAATCGGAACAATGTTTTGTCCCTGAGGCAAGAAGAACCAATGCAACTGCATCCGACTCATTATTCCAGGGATAACAAGCCACATCTTTTTCGCACCACTCAGAATCATCCAATTCCTTGCCTGATTCAAATAATCCGGCATATACATTTTTATAGGCATGTATTACTCTTGTAATATTTAGTTTTAAACTTTCATCATTATTTATAGGTTCAAACAGATATAGTACCACACTCTCTCCTTTTACAAGATCGGTTAAGAGTAACTTTTTACTTAAATTTTGTTTTGATGTTACAGGTCCGTAAACCATACTGCCATCGGCGCTGTATATATACAATTCAGCCCCTTCGGGAAGGTATAGCTCATTAAAAATAAAATTAATGGAATATGCCCCGGGTGAAGTTATTTTCAACAGCCAGACCCTTCCGCTGTCAACCTTTGTCCATTTGCCATCGGCAAGTGAGTAGTTCACATCAAACCCTTTACCAAAACGATATGGCACATCCATATCTTTTACCGCTTCATCTTCTTCCAGAAGACGATTAATATCAAAGCAGGGCATAATTATTTCGGGGGCAATAGTTTGAAGTTTATCAAACTGGGGATACAAATCGAAGACCTTTGATTTCTCAGAATAGATATTGGAGGTAACCTGAGCTGTTACATTAATTGCTAACAGCAGATAGATAGATAGATAGATAGATAGATAACTTTTTCATAATAATTGGTTTTTAAGGTTTATTTTATTTCAAAGTTTATTTTTAATTCCAAAGTATCTGTACATACGAATTCACTTTGTGGATGCGGAAGATATTTCCCAAGACAAAACTGCTGGGTAAATAGTGTGTAATACTCTCCTTTAGGTAAAGGCTTCATATTAAGTCCGGAAAAATAACATTGTAAAAATCTTATGGTATTAGATTCATAAGGACCCGTAAAAATCCGTGTTTCAGTCCAGGGACTCTCCATAATCCATTTTTCTCCCCGTTTTATCTGATTTATGCCGTCAGATACTTGATTACAAATTATACCTTCCCAAGGCCTTCCAATGGCATCATTCTTATTGCTAAACACTTTAAAAAGGTCCTGATTAGATACAAAATCGCTAACCATATACATAGCAGTATCCGTCTCAATACTGTTTTCTATTGCCAGGTGAAATCTGAAGTTCTCACCTTCACTGAAAACGGTAGCAGGTTCACCTTCTTCATTCAGCAAACAAAATTCAATACCAATACCATTTTTCTCTACAGCAATAACTTTTTGTTCAGAGTCAATAGCCAGTTCCGTTACCGGTTCTATGGATTCCTTCTGGCAACTTATTACCGCTACCATGAATAAGGCAGGAAGCAGATAAAATATTTGAATTATTTTTTTCATAATATAAGATTTAATGTTCACTAAAAAAATAAATTTTCATTTTTACCCTACACCACAGTTATGTCAGGTGCAGGGCTTATTTAAATGCCTTTACGTGGCTTGTGAATATAATGGCACATAAAATATTTTTTTAATTCCTTTTGTTCTTTTCTTTCGGTTTTAGTTTCTTCTGAGTTTATTTGAAAATACACAAGATACATGCCAAACAGTAGTTTTGCCGGAACTTGATTTTTAAACCTGTATTATTCGAAAGTCACTAATCCACTAATTATAAAATGAATTTTGTGATAAAAAATTTAGTTGTACTCTTTATACATTAATCCCCAAAAAGGCAAAAATGTTACCGGTTTTTTCATTTTTTTTTCAACATTTTCAAAAATGGATTTTTTTATCGTTCCTAAAACATAGTCATGTGGGTTATTGCACGAAATATGAAAATTACTTTTTTTTCATATTAATTTATTAAAAGTTGCTATATAT
>JAGGXD010000081.1 GCA_021163295.1 Bacteroidales bacterium | reverse complement strand
GATCAATATCATACTTCGCATGGCACGGGAAAATCTTGATTGGGGTTATGGACGAATAATGGGCTAACTAAAGAAACTAAGTATAAAAAGAGGTCGCAATACTATCAAACGAATAATGGTCGGTCACGGGCTTGACCCTGCTCCAAAGCGATACGAAGATTCATGGGATGCTTATATTAAAAGAACTTTTGAGACTCTTTGGGCGTGTGATTTTTTCTCACGGGTTATCTGGACGCCGTTCGGTAAAAAAACTATTTTTGTACTGTTCTTTATCAATATCCGAACTCGAAAAGTTCATATCGCCGGAATTACTGATCATCCTAACGAATTATGGATGGTCAATCGTGCTAAATACATGGAACAGTTTTTTGAGGATGATACTAAAAAAATTTTGATCAGGGATGGGGATAAAAAGTTTCCTGGTAAATTTGATGATATATTTAAGATACATAACACACGGGTTAAGACAATTTCTTACAAATCTCCAAACATGAATCCTTATGCTGAAGGATTTGTCGGAACGATCAAGCGTGAATGTCTGAATAAATTCTTTATCTTTGGGAAAGATCATTTTGAATATCTTATTTCTGAATATGTAAAGTATTATAATAGTGTTCGTCCACATTCTGGGTTAGGTAATGAGACTATTGGGGATGTGGGCAAAGCTGATGGTGAGGTTAAATGTGAATCTCGGCTTGGTGGGGTGGTTAGACATTATTATCGGGAGTGAAAATCATGGAAGACAAGGCTGATTTAATTTTTGGTAAGGACAGCCAGGGAATGCTATTGTTTTTTAGGAAGTTTCATACCAAGCTGTTGGGGCACCAGTCACCCAATGACTGTTTGTTATTCTTACTTCATCTTTAGAGTTTATCTGTGGGATAGGTTTCCTAGTAGCATACATTGAAAAGTAGCAAAGTTTTTGATAAGCATCTCTGACCTGATTGAATATCTCTTTCACCTGTGATTTTCGAATTTTTCGAGATATGGGTTCTGCTGAAACAGGGATGAAAACTTTATTCAAAAGGAATGACAAACAAGTAGGTAGATAACGAGTTGTTTTTCTGGGGATGCTATTCAGTTTAGATTGAACATTGTCAATTGCATCTTTAAGTTTGCGAGATGCATATTTATGTGAACTAGTTTCATCTTGTACTTCTTCATAAAATGCAATCATATCTCTTAAGATACTTCTAAATAATTCAACTTCTTTCCTTATTGGTGAAAATCTTAACAAGTCATCGGTGCTTTCCATATTTAGCACAGGCAATTGAGTCTTAATGACATTCCACATTACACGAAGCGGCACCTGCTTATCTCCCAAGAAAAGACTGTTGGTCACTATGGAAGATTGGCCAAGCAGAATATTTCTCTGATTTTTTTTGTATATGGTCTATATTCATCTAAATCAAACACAAAATCAGAGTTAAACTTATGGGCAAGAATTTCCGTAGCCAGCCATTTTGCAATAGCCCGTCTTTGCATTTCGGCAACATGAGATGGATATTCTGATTCATTTTCATTTAATTTATCTAATGCTTGTATGTATTGATACACCTTTTTTCTTGCTTGAGTAGAGCTTTTAAATAGCGGTTCCCCCAGATTAAGATGTTCAAGCTTGGCTCCTAAATAGTTAGCATATTGTGAATGACCATATATTCCGGCATTCTTTCTTTCTGAAAAACTCATGTGATTTAGGATTTCATTTGATAAAAAAGCGACTTTGCTTTATAACTTTGGAGACAGGGCACTATGATAATCTACGACTTCCACATATCCCTCTTCTGCGTATACTTTAAGTAATGCAGCAATTTGCGAATCAAGTTGTGATCTAGCATGCTTTGATAGTATTCGATCATAATCCGCTTTGTCAATTAGAGCAGTATCTGGTAACCGAAGAATTTCCGGTTTCCTTATCTGCAAGGTTTCACCTTCTGGGGCAAGAGTTACGGATAAAGCTTTCACTATTAGCTTGATTGGATCAATATAGTTGTAATGTCTTCTCTTTTAAACATTAAATTTGTAGGTCATACGAATTTTTCTATTTGCATAAAAAATGATAATCAAGTGTTTATATTCGCTTTCTATCTCCACGCAGTGTGCACAACTCGAAACTATTCTAGCTCAAAAGAGGTTAAAAAAAACAGTGTGCTTAAAGATTACTTTTATGATGTATTTTCCCTAACAAAAAATCTA
Organism: Bacteroidales bacterium; assembly: GCA_021163295.1. Taxonomy (GTDB): domain Bacteria; phylum Bacteroidota; class Bacteroidia; order Bacteroidales; family VadinHA17; genus JADFUQ01. The sequence goes on along the minus strand of JAGGXD010000081.1, from coordinate 5,566 downwards.
TTCGTGTTAAACACAAGAAAAACATATAGTTTTCTATCTAACTCCAATTATTATAACTTGCTCATTACCAACCTAATTTTATTTTCTGCCCGGAACAGTGCTACTTTATATTTTCTTTTTCATTTCTTCAATCCACCCCAGAATTCCATCGTAATCTTTTCCATCAAGCCTAGCCTCACTAAGAATGAACTCTTTAGAACCTTTTGTAAAAGTCGAAGTTGTTACCAAGACTCCCTTGTTAACATTCTGTCTATCATGTGCTAAAGTTCCAAGTAATGCTCGAAGTGTTTTAAGTTGAATTTTGTTTCCTTTAGAGTACTGTTTGCATTCAAAATAAAACGAAAGAGGAATTCCATTAATTTGGTGACTCGCAATCACATCTTTACCTCCATCATGCGATCTTGGTGTTAGGATCACATCCTTAAAACCCAGCTGAGATAATGTCTCTGCAATAAACTCTTCAAATTGTCTAGGAGATAAATTCCTTACTTCATGCGGGGCACGCAATATTTTTGAAAGCAGTTTAAGTGGGAGAAAATCAACAGTTATTAGAGCAATCTTTTGAGGCTTACTTAATTGAGTTGTTTCTGGTTGAATCTGTTCGATTTGTTCAGGCGATGGATCAATGATATCGAGAAGATGACGGAGATTTATATTATTGAGTTGTTTGAAAAGTCGCTCTGAGAAAAACAATCTATTTGTTTCATATTGATCAATCAGGTGTTGTAAACATGAACGGTCAATTAATTCAATTGTATTCTTATGGCTTTCAGCTAGTCTTTTTGCAGCTTCTGTGAATACAGAATTAGTAACAAAATAGCTTTTAGCAAGGTTGTGTGTGAGAGATGAAATGTTTTGCTGAAATTGTCTTATAGGTTCATAATCTATCATTCGAGTCATCTTCCTTACTTCAACAGCAAAAGAATGAATATGATTAAGCTTATCTATAAATTGGGCTATATAGTCAACGCCTTTAAATGCCTTACGCTGTATATCGATAATTTTATTGTTCTGAATAATAATCTCAGCAATAACGCTTTCAAGCATGGAAGGTCGGATGCTATCGATCAAGGAGTGATTTTTCTGGATCGCCTTAATGAGTGTGGCGATATCTTTACGAGTGTTAGTCATTATTCCTCCGAAAATTTCTTTCGTTTAATACTGTGCCTCCTTGTATTGCCCAAATATTTTATCATGTATTTACTCTAATTTCAAATGCCACAGTTTTCAGAGAAAAGGTCAGGGAACGTCAAAATAACTACAAATTATGTTTTAATTGGACAATAAAATATGTAAACTTATATTATTTCTTCGGTAAATAAATAATTCAATCTCCTACAGGAGGATATATTATGACTGCTTGGAATGAACACAGATATCGTGTGGGTACAAAACAATTTGATAATGATAATATACCTGACCAAGAGAATATACTTCAACACAAAAAAAATATTGAATCTTGGCTATCTGCTGTTTTTCAAAGCGAACATTTATCCCTTCTACTTGGGAGTGGTTTTACTACTGCGATTGCTTCCCAATCAGGCGTTACATCTACGGGCATGTCCCCCGATTTTAGTGATTTTCCTTTTAAAGATGAATTAGAAAAAGCGTCTAAAGAATCCGCAGAAAAATTAGGCCGTGGAGAACCGAATATGGAAGACCAAATACGCGTATCTAATATTCTATTGCAAGGTCTTCAAATTCAGGAAAAAACATCTGATGTCAACTCTTTGATCAGAGAGCTTAATAAGCTTTTTAGCAACTTTTTAAAAAGTTTACTTGAGACGGAAAGAAAAATTATAGAAAATATTTCTCTCCCTGAAGAAGAAAAAAAAATGCTTTCTATTGATGGAGGTATTGAAACATTAACAATGCTTGTGTCTTTTCTTCTTAGCTTTTCGAGTAGAACAGCTTCTAGAGAGCGTCTTCAGATATTTACAACAAACTACGATCGATTGATTGAATATGGAGCAGATCTAGCAGGACTTCATGTATTAGATAGATTTATCGGTACCTTGGAGCCAGTATTCCGATCTTCTCGTTTGGATATTGATATGCATTACAACCCCCCTGGAATACGCGGAGAACCTCGTTATCTTGAAGGAGTTGTCCGTCTTACCAAACTTCATGGATCACTTGATTGGTCTTATAAAAATGGATTCGTAAGAAAAATTGGATTGCCCTTTGGTGCAACTTCTGATTATCCCAGTATAAATATAAATCCGAGTGAATCAGTTATGATTTATCCAAATGCAGCTAAAGATCGTGAAACAACAGAATATCCTTATGTTGAGCTTTTTCGTGATTATGCAGTTGCTGTTTGTCGTCCTAATTCTGTTTTAGTTACATATGGATATGGGTTTGGCGATGATCATATTAATCGTGTGATATCTGATATGCTCACAATTCCTTCAACACATTTAGTGATTATTTCTTATTCCGATGAAGGAGGAAGAATTAGTAAATTTTGTACTAATATTGGAAGAGAAGCTCAGATATCTTTATTGATTGGGTCTCATTTTGGATCAATGTCAACGTTGGTTGAACATTATTTGCCCAAACCTGCTATTGATAGAATATCTATTCGTCAGGCTGATTTGTTACGAAATCGTGGATTGCTACCTAAAGATAGCTCTGAAGAAGGAGAAATCGGAGGCGATAAAAAATGAACACTCCGATTTCCAATATTGCATCAAGAGTAATAGGTACAGTTGAGAGTGTCTCGCCTGATGAAATAAAAGTTCTTCTTAATATAGAATCGCCTAGATCGGTCTCTTTAAATGCAGGAATACCCACTCTTTTCCCCCGAATTAATAGTTACGTTTTAATACCAAATGAATCTGGCATGCTGGTTGGACTGATTGTATGGTTGGGCGTTGAAAAATCTCAATATCCCAAAAGACAAGGTTTTAAAGATTTCGGACTTATTGACTTACCCTTCCCTTTAAGAAAAATGAGTTTATGTCCTATTGGGACAATATCTTTAGTCAACGAGAATTGGAAATTAGAGCGTGGAATTCAATCATTTCCTTCCGTTGGAGACAGTGTTATTCTCCCCGTTACAGACCAAACCTTAGCTATTGTAACAGGTAATGATTCTGATTCTATAATTCCTTTGGGCACTTGCCCAAATGCACACGGAGCAACAGTTTCAGTCGATCCAGATAAATTGTTTGGTCGTCATCTTGCAGTACTGGGCAATACAGGAAGTGGTAAATCATGCACTCTTGCCTCTTTAATTAGATCTGCTGTTGAATCATCGTTAAAAGAAAATGACCATCCCAATATGCGGTTTATTATCCTTGATCCCAATGGAGAGTATTCACAATGTTTTTCTGGATTAGGTGATGGCTGTAGGGTATTCAAGGTACCACCTGTATCTGGCAGTGATATAAATGAATTTAAACTTCCTGCATGGATGTGGAATAGTTCGGAATGGGCATCAATAGCACAAGCTGCACCAAGAACTCAACGGCCTTTATTACAAGAAGCACTCAGAAATCTTCGTTCTGGAAAACAAATGAGTATGAGTATTGAAAACCGATTAATAGCTAGGTGTAAAGCTCTAAAAAGTTTTCTAACTCAATTTATGGGTACTGGTGCTATTGGGTTTCCTAATAATAAGAATTGTGGGCAACAAATATCTTGTTTTCATCAAGATATCAACAGCTATGATTACGCTTCTGCTTCCGAATTAAAAAGTTTTACAAAAAATATAGCATTAGAAGTTCAAACATTATTAAGGACTCGAAGCTGGTCAACTGCAACTTCAAGCGGTTTTAACGATTTTGCGGATACCGAGATAGAATTAGTAATTAGCTTTTGTGATCGCATTATTTCATATATATCACCTGAGAACATTCATACAGAGATTAATGAAGATACTCCCATTAGTTTCGATATTGAAGCTCTGCCAGACTATCTTGAAGTTTTAGCTAGCCAAGAAGGCGGAAATGCTGCCCAGTTTATTTCTACATTATTAATGAGAATACGTATGTTACTATCTGATACTAGAATGAATAGTGTTACAAATCCTTCCGATCAACCTACACTTGAAGAATGGCTCGAAAATAATATAGGCAAAAACAATGCCCAAAACGGTCAAATATCTGTTATTGATTTATCATTGGTTCCTTATGAAATACTTCATCTTGTGATCGCAGTCGCATCAAGAATCACCTTTGAAGCTCTTCAGAGATATCACAAGCAAAACCAAAAAAACTTGCCAACTGTTTTAGTGCTTGAAGAAGCCCATACATTTGTAGCTAAACGATTACCACGTGGCGATGATATCCCGAGTCCAGCAGATATGTGTCGCCAAACATTTGAACGAATTGCTAGAGAAGGAAGAAAATTTGGATTAGGACTAGTATTATCTTCACAGAGACCTTCCGAACTTTCAGAAACAGTACTGGCACAGTGTAATTCTTTTCTTTTACATCGTATTACAAATGACAGAGATCAAGAACTTATTTCTCGGCTCGTTCCTGATACAGCAAGAGGATTACTAAGAGAATTACCAAGTCTTCCTAGAAGATATTGCATTTTGCTTGGTTGTGCTACCCAAATTCCAGTTTTACTAAAAATTAGAGAATTAGACGAGAAACAACGTCCTAAATCTGATGACCCAGATTTTTGGTCTGTGTGGACAGGAAAGAAACCTCGTGAAATTGATTGGAATCAAATTGTTAATAATTGGCAAGGAAATACAGATGGTAGCGAAATTATTGATAAAAAGTAAGGAGACGCAGACAACAGTCCATTTGACGGTGAAGGACAAGAAGACTCAGACATTCTGTTTTAGGGAGATACAAAAATGAATTTTGAAAAGACATTAATCATATTCGATCTTGAAACCACTGGCACTTGGGTTGAAAAAGATAAAATTATCGAAATTGCCATGATAAAAATTAAACATAGTGGTGTAAAAGAAAAATTTCATACTCTTGTGAATCCAACTATTCCAATACCGCCTATCGTAAGTGAATTAACAGGCATTAGAGACGAAGATGTCAAAGACGCTCCATATTTCAAAGATATTTGCGATGATGTAATAAGTTTTATTGATGATTCTAATTTGGCTGGATTTAATATTGAGAGATTTGATTTACCATTGCTTGCGCGAGAAATTAAAGAAGCAGGTTTAACTTTCGATTTTAGCAATCAAAAAATATTTGATGCCCAAAAGGTTTATCATATAAATGAAAAACGTGATCTAACATCTGCGTATAAATTTTATTGTAATAAAACTCTTAAAAATGCTCATTCTGCATTAGATGATGTCGAGGCGACATCTGAAATACTTCTTGAACAGATAAAAAAGTATGGAGATGGAGATACTTCTATTGGAGTGACCAGCCCCCATTTTTGGTACCAGTTAAAACTTAGTGATTTCCTCCGTGATTCTTTGGTTATAGTTCCCATTCTGGGAATGTAGTAAGACCGTAGGTCGAACGCAATTCCCAGAATTGTCAGCAAATTCTTCCGGTGTCATATATCCTAACGAACTATGCGGTCGATAGGTATTATATTCTACTCGCCAATTTTCCGCAATAATTTGTGCTTG
>JAGGXD010000146.1 GCA_021163295.1 Bacteroidales bacterium | reverse complement strand
TATTCTGAACGGAAGTCACCATTTCGTTATCATTAACAAGTATTGCAATTTCGTGACTTACATTTTCCGGTAAATTCAACAACCTTGAAAGATCGCCATACCTTACAAAGACAGTCATTTCGTCGTATGTTGAATTATTGGTTTTAAAAATCCCTGCTATCCTGAATGCTCCTGCTGTAATATTTTTGTCCATATCCTGAAGCGTCACAACAATTTTTGAATGCAGCTTAACATTTAGCTTTTCGGCCAGTTCTTTGCTAATAACAATCGGGTTTTTAGGAACTCCTCCAAAATATTTCCCTTCAATGATTTTTGTACTCAGGTTTGTGACCTTTTGTTCATTTTCAGGATAGATCCCTAAGATTTTCACACCTGATGAGGTTTCAGCAGAAGCTATCATTGACTGGATCATTATTCTTTGACTCACTCCTTTAACATGGTCAATGCTTCCTATTTGTTCCACTATAGCCGTAGATTCATTCATATAAAGCTGTAAACTGTTTTCCTGCCTGTAACCTTGCCGGTGTATTTGTATATGTGAGATCTCGGTTGAAATAGCCTGCTGGATTCTTTGATCCATCATCCCTTTCATAAAGGCAGTTGAAAATACTCCGGCACAAATTCCCAAAGCTACAGCAATAATAACTACCAGGCTCCTGGTTTTTTTTCTCCAGATATTTCTCCATGAAATTGAAAAGATCATAATTTTCTATTTATTTATTTTAACATTAATATTCTCAGGCACGTAATGCCTGGTTTAATTTTAGTTTTAGTGTTTTATATATAGGAAAGAAACCGACAAAAACTGTCAAAATAAAAATTATTAATGCCTGATTATAAAATACAGACGGCATCCATGAAAACTTCATTAACGGTTCGACTCCCATATCAATCATTGCATTGGCAGCTTCCCCTGTGAGCCTTATCGGGTTATTGAAATAATAGGAAATTATAGGAAGGCTCCCGATAATCCCTGTAAAAACACCAAGAAACCCTATCAATATTGTTTCAAATAAAAGGATATTGCCAAGTTTTAAACGTTGCATTCCAATAGCAACCATTACACCCATTTCTCTTCTCCGTTCCTGTATCATCATTATAATGGTTCCGAATATGCTAAAGCCAATTATCATGTATAAAATGATTTTCATAACAACACCTCCTGCACGATCCGATTGAATTAACTGGACAAGTTCAGGTTGTATCTCTTTCCATGACATTATATTGTATGAATCAGATATTGTCTCATTCATCTTTTTTAAAGCATTGGGCATATCGTAATGATCTTTAAGCATAATTACAAGAGAAGTAATACGATTGTAAGCCGAATAAAACTCCTGGCATGAACCCAGCTCCATATATATCACTTTATTTAATTCGGGTGATGAAAACTCCAGTATTCCCCTGACTGGAAAAATTCCGGCTGCACTTATCCCGTGAAATCCCTGCCCAAGCATAATAAGCGTATCGTTTACATCAAGTTTCAAATACTTTGCAAGATCTGATGCAATAAGAATACCCTTGTCACCCGGTTTTAAATAACTACCTTTCTTTAACCATTTACTTACCGCGGTAACCCGATCCTCTTTTTCAGGATCAATTCCAATAACCAGGGCTCCTTTAGTAATATCCGCTGATGATGCCAGGGCAAACGATTCGAGCCTGGGTGAAAAATGAGTTATTTCTTCAACATCTTTAATCTTTTTAATTAACGAATCAGTTACTTCATAGGTATTGTTTATAGTTTTTTTATCCCAATAATCTTTATTAAACACCTGGATATAACCGGAATAAAATTTAACTACATTATCCACCATTGAACCGTATGATCCCTCCTGTAATGAGCTCATTACGGTTGCGAAGAACACACCGAAAAATATGGATGCAGATGTGATCATGGTTCTTCTTTTGTTTCTCCACAGGTTACGCCATGCTATTTTTAGATTATTCATAAGTAGATGTTAATTGGTTACCTTATTCTTTTCATATTCTGGATTGAAAAGAAGCTGTCTTTTATCGGTTTGTTAAATTCTATTTTCTCAAATTCCATAGTGGTTTTATTACCTTCCTTTTCCAGGGGGATTATTTCAAAATAAGTTGGTATTGTCCGATCACCCACATCTTTGATTTTTGAAAGAACCTCCATATTAATAAGATCCCCGAATTCATCATAATATTCATTCTTTAGAGTAATAAATTCCTTTTTTGAAATCCAGCTGACAATTTTACTCCATACTACCGCGGCATCTTCTTTAGGGATAAGTTCCAGTTTGTAACAATCATATCCCTTAATCATTTCTTCGCCAAGAATTTTATGACTATAATCTTCAACAACAGAAGATTCTTTTACCAGATCGTCATTTGTCATGTCTGATCCCATCCACGATTGCATCATCATTGACGGGGGAATTTTTATCATTCTTTCGATTGAAGGAACCCAGTTCCACATTTCGTTATCCCTTTTAAGAAAAACCTGTCCCTTTTCTTTTGCAGGAGAAGTAATATAGATTATTGAATAATCTGTTCCTTTAGCCCATGCTTTAAATGAAAGAGTCCGTTCCCATGTTGGCCGGATAATCTTCATAGTGGCTTCCATGTAACTGGAATTACCGCGCATAAGTTGATTTGCTTTATCAATGATCTGCCTGGCATTTGGCAATTCCTGAGCATTTATATTTGTTGTAATCAGGATAAATGCAACACAAAGTACTGATTTGATAATTGTTTTCATATGTTAAAATTTGTTTATGTTCGGCTTATGTTTTGTTGATTTTCTGATTACGTATATAATTCTATTACTTTCTGCTTTTTAACTGACAGGAAAGTCGAAGATAGGTTTTTCGGTAAGCGATTGCAAGTATTTTAATAACTAATTTTTTACAATTTTATTAGTCATTTCAAACTTGAGTCTCTTAATACTTACGAAATAATAATTTAAAAGTAACTTTTCCTATATTAACATCGTCTTAGAACTGAATATTGATATCAATGACCACAGAAGAGTATAATAAATGTGTTGATGATTTTTCTGACAGCGTATATCGCTTCATCTTAAAAAACCTCAGGGATGAGGATAAGGCAAAAGATGTAGTACAGGACACGTTTGAGAAAATGTGGATAAAAGCAGAAAATATTTCATACTTAAAAGCCAAATCGTATCTTTTTTCAGCAGCCTATCACACTATGATAGACATGATAAGAAAAGATAAGCGACAAACACATTTTGACATGGTTAACCAGGAAGAGCATTCACACACCGAACAATATAATGATTTAAATGAAATTTTACATCATGCGTTAAATCAACTGGCTGAAGACCAGCGTTCGGTTATAATGCTAAGGGATTATGAGGGATATTCATACAGGGAAATTTCACAAATTACCGGATTTAGTGAATCACAGGTAAAGGTATATATATATCGAGGAAGACAATATTTAAAAAAATATCTTGGCCGTATTGAAGCTTTAGTTTAGATACATTATGGACATTAACAGGAACAATTACGAATTATTTTTCATGGATTATCTGGACGGGGGAATGTCACCCGATCAGGTTATTGAACTAATGTCTTTTCTTAAAGAGAACCCCGATCTGAAAACTGAACTGGAAGAATTTGAAGAGATAAATGTTGAACCCGATAAAAAAAGATTTGAACCAAAAACATCTTTAAAAAAGGCGTTTATAGTAAATGATTCAAACTTTGACAATTTTTGTATAGCAAGTCTGGAAGGTGATCTGACTAAAGAAGAATCGACATTATTTCAAACCTGGCTTAAACAGAATCCTTTAAAAGCAAGGGAGTTCGAATTATACAAAAAAACCTGTTTAATTCCTGAAAAAATTACATTTAATTTTAAATCATCGTTAAAAAAGAGTTCTGGAAGTCGGATTTTTACACCAAAAGTCCGGGGCTATTTTTCAGCGGCTGCTTCAATCATTATTCTTATAGCGCTTTATATTTTCATTAGCAAATCCGGCACCGATGAAAATATTGTAATCTCAGAAATAATAACTGACACAACAACCGTAGAAACAAAACCACAAACAAGTCCGGAACCTATGGCCAAAACAGAAATTTTGGGGAAAAATATTCCTTATAATAAACCCGGTGATCCAAAACAACAAAAAATTAAACCCCGTAGTAATAACATTGTTGAAAAGCCGGACACCATTGAATTAACCCTGAATAAAATCCGGCGAAAGGAAATTAACACCCTGCCGGAAAAACCTATACTTGCTTCACTTGTTCCCATAGAAGATTTTAATGTTGTCGAAAACATCAATAATAATTTAACCCTGTCTCAAATGGTTGTTAAATCATTCAAAAGCGAAATATTGAAGGAGGAAAAAAGCAAAATTAATCCTGATAAATTTACAATCTGGGATATTGCTGATACAGGTATCAGGGGAATAAATAAAATAATCGGATGGAAGATGGAATTAGATAAAGAATATAATGAAAATGGTGATTTGATTGCCCTTGGATTTGATTCAAACACAATCTCCCTTTACCATACTATGAATAAATAATATTCCCCTGTAACATTATTGGTTACTCCTCCGTCATACTACCAGAACAATAAAAAACATAAACAAAATGAAAACAATGAAAAATTTATTAGTAATATTATTTAGCATAATTCTTTCCACAGGGTTATACAGTCAGACAGACACAACAAGTGTTAAGATTGGAAAAAAAGAGATAGTTAAAGTCGTTGAAGGAAATGACGATGTTATAATTAACGTTGGGGAAAAACAGATAGTTAAAGTTACTGAAGGAAATGATACAATGATTATAAACGTTGGCCGAAAAGGGTTAAAAATAATTGAATCAGATGATGGAACTTCTGTAGATTTAATTAACCTTGATGATTTTGATGAAGATGAAGGGAAAAAGAAGAAATCCAGAAAAAGTTTTAACGGTCATTGGAAAGGACTGGAATTAGGGATGAATAATTATCTTACCTCCGACTATTCATTAACTCTTCCTGCTGAAGCTCAATTCATGGAATTGAATACCGGAAAATCATGGTGTGTAAATCTTAATATGCTTCAGTATGATATTAGGCTTGGAACCGACAAAATCGGTTTGGTAACAGGAATGGGATTGGAATTCAATAATTACAGGTTTGATGGGGAAAACAGTATAGTGAAGGACCCTGTCACAAATGAAATTGTTTCACTGAACTATGGGGCTACCACATACATTGAAAAAACTAAGCTTACAACTTCATATTTAACAGTACCCTTATTGCTTGAATTGCAGATCCCTGTGTCAGGACATAAAAGAATCCATATAAGTGGTGGAATAATTGGTGGTTTGAAAATAGGTTCTCATACAAAAGTTCTCTACAAAGCAGATGGGAACAAACAAAAAGATAAAATCAGTGATGATTTTAATCTTTCTCCCCTCAGGTATGGTGTAACTGCAAGAATTGGATACAGGGCATTAAAAATATTTGCGACCTATAATTTAACACCACTTTTCGAAGCCGGTCAGGGTCCTGAGTTATATCCTGTTTCTATTGGATTTATACTTGCTAATTTTTAACCTATGGGTAATAGATAGTTTAGATAAAAAAGGTGCTGTGAATTCACAGCACCTTTTTTAATATTCGGGATTATTCAACAGTTTGCTACCCTTCGACTCCGCTCAGGGTACCGCATCGCTCTTTGTTGCCAACTGCTTTTTGCCCTTTGCCAACCGATTTATTACTATATTTGTATTTGCAACAACAATTAAAACATATATGATAATTTTATAATTTGTTTTTTGAACCAAAAACAAAAGAGATGAAAAATATTAAAGTAATTACGGTGATTATTACCCTGACAGCAATAGTGTTTTCGGGGTGCAGCAAAGATGAGTCAGGCGATTCTTTACCTGATAATATCACCATTGGGATATCCGATGCGATTAGCTTTCCGGTTTCAGGGTCAGGTAAAAGTGCTAATTTAGGTATTGATCCGTTAACAGGTAAGGAAATTTACATGCATTTGAGGAATATTATCTATTTAGGGGAGTTATCAGCTGATTTGGTTCAGGATATGATGATAAGTCTTAATAAGCATAATATTAAATATGCCACAACTTTTTCGTATGAGAGTATTTATGATGGAAAAAATAAAAATGTTGTGGTTAAAGAAAACGTCAGTGTTAATGATACAACATGGAATTATTGTCTTACTGTCAGTGATGAAGAACTTGGAACAGCATTTCAGCTATTCTGGAATACAAGTCCATTGGAGGTTATTGCTATACTGCAACCAAAAGCATTTGATTTCAGTGTAACCAGAAATCCAAATGCAATGATAAAGATTGAATACAGCGAAAACGATCCTTATTATGACAAAACAATGATCGTAAGCGTTATCAAAACAGATTCAACCTCAAGACAATATATGAGTAATATTAAGTTTTTTGCCGGGAAAATTGGTGATATTATTTCTTTGTATGGTAATTCCACCCACCCGTACATGGCACTTCTTAATGAAAATCACAATAACGGAAGATGTTTTTGTTTCCAAGCCAGGAATGATATAAAAAATGACATTGCCATTGCAAGAATTGCTTTGCCAACAATACTACAAACTGATATGACAAATATTTGGGATGATTTCAGTGTTGATAAGGTTTTGTCCGATGAGATTGATATTGTTTACCCTAATGTTGATCAGTCAACACTTATAAATATCAAAGATATATTTTTAGCCAATGCTATCGGACCGGCATATTTTTCAGGTAAACAGGGATTTTTGTCAAATGCGAGTAATATCCCTGATGATGAGGGCTTTACACAAGATTTTATGAATATGACCGGTCTTACTCCATGGGCCCCGTTCGAAATAAATCAAATGACAATAACATTTTCAACAGATTCAACTGTAGTGAATTAAAGTTGAGTAGTTAAGTAGTTAAGTAGTTGAGTAAGGAAGAAGAATAAAATAATTATTAAATTTCAAACATATGAGACTTTTACTAATTAGCAATTCCACCAATGCTGGAGAAGCATATCTTGATTATCCCAAGCAACAAATAAGGGATTTTCTGGGGGAAAAACCAGTAAAAGCATTATTTATTCCCTATGCGGCGGTCACTTTTTCTTTTTCTGATTACGAAAAGAAAGTTTCTGAAAGATTCAGAGAAGTAGGGCATAATATTGTTTCCATTCACCGTTTTGATGATCCTGTAAGGGCTGTTAAAGAGGCACATGCTATTGTTGTTGGCGGCGGAAACACATGGCAACTTACAAGAATGATGCAGGAACAGGGGTTGATTTTTCCCATTTCTGATAAGGTTAGAAAAGGAATTCCATACATAGGCTGGAGTGCCGGTTCGAATGTTGCCTGTCCAACCCTGAAAACAACAAACGATATGCCAATAGTTGAACCCAAAACTTTCTCCACTTTTAACCTGTTAAAGTTCCAGATCAATCCCCATTACCTGGATGCTAATCCTGAAGGACATGCCGGAGAAACCAGGGAAATGAGAATTGAAGAGTTTCTTGTTGCTAACCCTGACATTTATGTTGTTGGATTAAGGGAAGGAACAATGCTTCGTATTGAAGAAAGTGAAATTGATCTTATCGGCCTGAGACCAGCCAGGATATTTAGAAAAGGAGAAAAACCAATCGATCTCCCCCCGGGAGAAGATTTTTCTTTTCTTTTGTAAAAAACCAGGATTTATTTATATCAGGAAAACATTAATCATTTACTCAGTTATTAAAAACGATAATATAGCATGAACAGATTATGGAAGATTGTCCGTGTTTTACTATTCGCTGTATTTCTTTCAATTATTGCAGGAGCAATTTTCGCCATACTGTATGGGGATGAGATTACAAAAATTTTTGTAAAAGAAATTAATAAGCATTTGGAAGCCAAGATTGAAGTGGGTGATATGAGGTTTTCAATGTTAAAGAAATTTCCCGCTGCTGCATTAGAGTTAAAGAACATAACTGTTTACACACCAACAAATTTTGCTAAAAAAGAAAATTCCCGTTTTAATAATGATACCGTTTTAATTGCTGAAAATTTATTTCTTCAATTCAGCCTGACTGATCTGTTTAAAAAAAACTATCTTATAAAAGCCGTTCATGTAAAAAACGGCCAATTAAATATAGAAGTATCCGATAAGGGTGAAAAGAACTTTATTATTTGGAAAACAACAAATAATACTGAAACATCCAAAGTAAAGCTTCAAGTAAAAGATGTTAGATTTACCAACATGGAAGCAAGATATTTTGACAAGTTGAATCAGTTTGATTTTAAGTTTTTCCTTAACCGGCTTAATATGCGTGGAGAATTATCAAAAGATTCAGGAAGGTTGGAAATCAGATCTGACCTGCTTATCAGGAACCTTTTAATAAATAAGACAAGCTATTTACAAAACATGAATGCTTTCACATCTTTTAAGCTTAATGCTGTTAATGGTAATTATGATATTATAAAGGGGAAAATCAATGTTTCTGACCTGGATTTTCGGATAGCCGGTCAATTATTTACCAGGCCTGAAAAAAAAATAAATTTAAATATTATTGGAGAAAAACTTGATATTAGTAACCTGGTTAATATTCTGCCTGAAAAAATTTCAAATAATATTATTAATTATCATGGAAAGGGTGCTCTGAATATAAACTCCACTCTATCCGGACGTTATGGTCACGGAATAGTTCCACATATTGAATCCGTCTTTTCACTTACTGATGGCGAAATAAAAGAAGAAAGCACCGGTTATTATCTGGAAATAATGAAAGTTTCCGGCAGTTTCACAAATGGCTCTGACAACAACCGGCTAACCACAGTTCTTGATTTTAATCATTACGAAGTAAATATTGGAGAAAGTTTACTGAATGGGAAATGTGTATTAACAGGCTTTCCCAACCCGATTATAGATTTTCAAACATCCGGTGAGATTAATTTTTCAAATTTTACAAGATTTTTCAATATAAATAAGATCGAAAAATGTTCAGGAACAATTTATGCAGATATAAGCATCTCCGGCAAACTGGTTAAAAACAAAAAACAAAAATGGGGATTTTTACAAAATCCTGATCCTCACGGATACCTTGAATTTGATGATGTTTCCTTAAAAACCAGCGGTAGTTATTTTGAATTTAATAATATTTATGGAAGGTTGAATTTCAAAGATAAAGTATTCCTTGATGGGATAAGAGTGAATATTGGAGGCGATGAAATACAAATAGACGGCAAAATTGGAAATTTATTATCACAAATTTCAGGAAAAGACAAACCACTTGTGCTTGAAGCTACTGTTCATGCAGAACATTTTAATCCCTCTGTTTTTCTTGATAGTCTTAGACAAAAAGATAAAAAAAATCATGATTCAAAACCTTATATTTTTCCCGAAAACTTTTATATGGATCTTAAGCTGCATATAGAATTGTTAAATTACAAAAAATTCACAGCTAACACATTCAGTGGCAATTTATTATATAAACCCGGAATGCTCAGTTTGAATTCAGTAACTTTCAAATCAATGCAAGGTAATTTTTCAGGAAGCAGTGTTGTATTTCAAGATATTAATGGTCAGTTTCTTACACGGACTCAAAGCAATC
>JAGGXD010000019.1 GCA_021163295.1 Bacteroidales bacterium | reverse complement strand
TAGTAGTTTTTATTTCGCATTAAGTATTTGGCCACTAAATGCCAGTTAGGGATAAACCTGGGGCTATTATGCTCAAGAGGCACTATATAGTATAATCCTCTATTTAGGCGAATGAGCATGTTGCTCTTTACCATTCTCATTAGAGTATTGGTCAAGTGTGATACACTGATATTGTTGAATTCTTTTCGAGCATCATCTGCTGAGAAACATGGTGTATCATTTTGAGAGAATCTTTTTATTATATCCCAATCTAATTTCATTGAATATTGCTATTTATATCCACCAAATCACTTATTTAAGTATTACAAAGATACAAATAACAATAATAAGCAAGTTCGCGAGCTGCCGCAGGCAGCGAGCAATCCCATCATTCGTTCCTGTAAGGCTAACGTAGTCAGCGACCAGGTTTTTTGGTTTGGTAATTCCGCCATACGTACCCATGTGATAATTCTAAAAGTAATATCTCAACTTCATGCTTTTTCCTATTGAAAATTTCTTATTCCAATCAACACTATCTTCAGTATCATCATCTGTGTAATATGTTTTATGATTATGGTAATTAACTATGAAATCACATCCAATACTAAACTGCTTGTTAAACATATATTCCACACCAAATACCGGACCAAAATCAAATTGCTTTCTGTTAAATTCTCTCTAGTTTCTATCAGAAAAAGACTTCGAACTTCCGTAAGGCGATATTCCTATTTTCTAAGAATCAGATCACTTTATGGATCAAAGCGGATCGTCCTAAAACAAAAGATATTGAAGAGATTAAAAGAATTATAGGTTTAAAGAATGAATCAAAAGAAGTTAATTTGGGAGACTACTATTCTGTAATAAAAGGCCTCGGTAAAAACGATCCTTTTCCTAAAATTATAATTATTATACTAGAGCAGGGCGGAGATTATCTATTGCAATAAATAGGACATTTCTCTATTTACCTCTTTCCTTATTTAAAAAATACTCTGGATAGTACCACTTTTTCTTTTTTACATATTCACTTGTACTCCAACAGGAGTCTACTTCAGCTTTAAGTCTGTATAGATTTTCTGGTTCTATTAATGGATCATTTGTTTGCCCTTGCCAATCAGTTAAATTCAAAATCAATTCATTTAGGATATTAGTATACGCTGAATCTTCAGCCAGATTGTGAAATTCGTTTGGATCATTTTCAAGATCATAAAGTTCATATTTTGGTGGTCGTTTCAGAATTTTATAAGACTTTACAATATAATCCGGTGCATTTTCGAGTTTAGAATTTAAAGTATCAACATTAAAAAAACGATTTAGAGTAAAATCATATCCAGGATTAATTTCGTTTGGCATCAGGTTATAAATAAGTTTAAATCTTTTGTTGCGGATTGTTCTTTGGGGATAGTAATTATGAGGAGAATGTAAATTAAACTCAGTGAACAAGTATTTCCTCCATTCCGGATTTTCACCCTGAAAAAATGGAACAAGAGATTTACCTGGCAGATTACCTGGTAATTCTATTCCTGCTATTTCAAGAATGGTAGGTAATATATCAATGGTTGATACCAATTGATTATTTACAGTTCCCTTTTTGATTTTTATATCATCATCTGAGTAGATGTTAGCTTTGTTATTGAGAAGGGAAAGTATTTCATCTGGACAATATATGATCAGGGGTATTTTAGTACCACCTTCATAAGAGGTTCTTTTACCCCTGAGGATATCTTGCCCGTGATCTCCAAGGTAAATAATAATTGTATTTTCTCTTTTCCCGCATTCTTCCAATTTTTCAAATAACATACTAATTCCTGCATCCAATCGCATAATACAGTTATAGTAATTAGCAGTTTGTTCTTTAATAAAATCCGATTTGATTCCAATTTCAGGTAACTCTTCAATATCACCAGGTTCGAGGGGATGTTCGGGTAGACCGTTTGTCTGTTTTATGAATGGGCGGTGAGCATCCCTATAATTAACCATTAAAATGAAGGGTTTCCCAGTTGAAGTAAAGAATTCAAATGCTGTATCGGCAATTGCCCTAACATTTCTGTTATTGAAACCTCCGATAATTTTAGAATGGTAATCAAGTGGAAAACTGGATTCCGGATTCACGTGAATTTTTCCGATTATTCCGGTTTTATATCCTGCTAATCTTAATTCACTGAAAATATTTGGAAATGAATCATTGTACATTGACAAGTTGTGAGTGGCTAAACCAATCTGACCATTCTGATGGGGAAAAAGTCCGGTAAATATGCTTGCTCTGGATTCACTGCAACCGGCTTGTGTTACGTATGCATTTGTAAAACGGAATCCTTCTGATGCCATTTTATCCAAATTTGGGGTTTTACAATATGGATCACCATAACAGCCTAGTTGAGGACCATTATCCTCAGAGGTAATTAACAGAATATTCAGTTTAATATTTTCCTGCTTTCCTCGCTGAGATGAACAAGAAATTAGTAAAAGACCCAGTAAAAAAGCTTGTAGAAACACGTTTATTTTTTTGAATTTTATCATAACGAGTGAATTTTTAAATTATTAATACTTTTACAGATGTTTAGACGATTCCTTATTGATTGTGTACTATGCCATAATTTTCATGCTCTTTAATATTATCTATATTTCGTATTATTATTGAATCTGGAAATAATCAACAACATTGTTAAATCCACCGGAAAATTTTTCCATAAAAACTTGATCAAGATCAACGATTATCTCTTTGTAATTTTCTTCCATCGCTATGTTTACTTCTTCACTTGGATCAGTAAAATGGTCGTAGAGTTCTCTTGCAAAAACTTCATTTGTTTCAAGATTGATCCACTTTGTATACCTGTATTGATCTGTTCTGATGGAATATCCCATAAAATCAGGTTTCCCTTTATAATATCCGGGTCGTGGAAATTGGCTTATTGCCGGTTTATCCCATTTAATTGTTGGATCGTTCAAAAGTGGTTTCAGGCTTTTTCCAGCCAGTTCATCCGGGATATTGAATCCACAAACATCAGCCAGGGTAGGATAAACATCCACCAATTCTACAATGGCATTGGTTTTCGTTCCGGCAGTTTTCTGGTCTGGTAAACAAAAGATCAACGGTACCCTTGTGTCTAGTTCAAAATTCGTGGTTTTGCACCAAAGGTTATGTTC
>JAGGXD010000013.1 GCA_021163295.1 Bacteroidales bacterium | reverse complement strand
TTAACAAAAGCTAAATGTAAGTGGGCAGAAAGGATAATAATGAAACGAAATACAACAAATAAATAATATTCCGGACTGATAGGTTGGTGCCCTGAAGTGCCCACCAACATTTAGCAGGATCGTTAGCAACAATAAAAGGGAAAAAATATTTAGTCGACAAACTAACGTATGATTTCGAAAAAATTAAAATTGCGGAAAGGTCAATTCTTAGTAGACAGGTTCGTACATAATTTCAACGAATTAGAAAAAAGTTTTTTTGCCCACCCACTTAAATTTGGCTTACGCAGGCAAGCACATTTCAATTTTGTTTTGAAATCATTTATTTTGGAGGTCAAAGCAAAATTAAAAAGAGCTTACCCGCCACCGCACAAAAGAAAAGAGTTGAAATTTAACACTTTCAAAATTATTGAAAGTTATGTATTGCGGAGGTAAATATAATTGGACAAACGCCTGCCTTTTTTTACATACGTGTTATAATCTGGGACATATGTGTTAGACATTAAGGTTCTTTTATCATAACTTTACATAGTATATTAAATTTTCTAATAAGTTGAGACAGAACAAGCCTAAATATGTATTATATAGAAGTTGTCAGTTTTAATTTGGATGGGTAAAAAGATATGTTGAAAAGTAAAAAGTTGCTATATATAGCAACTTATTATAATTAATGTGAAAAAACAATTTTTTTATTTTGTGTAATAATCTATATATCTGTGTTTTAGAAGTGTTAAAAAAATCTAATTTTGAAAATGTTGAAAAAAAATAAAAAACACCGGTAATGTTTTTGCCTTTTTTGGAGTTAATACATAGAGAACACAAGTAAATTTTTACAACTATTCTTAAATTAGTACTTTAAAATTTAAAGCAATGAAAAATAATTTATCAAAATTCTTATCAATTTTTATTATTACGTTGTCGTGTAATAATATTGCTGTTTCCCAAGGCTATTGTTATCCTGATCAAAGTGATACTTACTGGAAGATCAGTGAATCACTTTATGGTTCAAAAAAATTATCCGGTTGTGCTGTTAATGCTTATTACAATTGTCATGGATTTATGATGAGTTATTTTGAGGACACTGGTTGTTCAAAACCTGGATGGAATAATCCAGTTGCAACGCCATATACATGTCCCAGCGA
Source organism: Bacteroidales bacterium (assembly GCA_021163295.1). GTDB lineage: Bacteria > Bacteroidota > Bacteroidia > Bacteroidales > VadinHA17 > JADFUQ01. Next base: position 2,090 of record JAGGXD010000013.1, on the reverse strand, counting down.
CGGGATAACGTTCGACACAGAATGGAAAAATAGTGGTCGTTATGTTCGGGTTTGTGCAGAATCAGTAGCCAATATTGCATATTATCACTTTCCCAATGAAGATACTCATTCCGCAGTAAAAGAGATTATACCGGGCGGAGCCATTAAATACATATCGAAATATGGTTCTGATGGACCATTGGTTGCACATAATTTAACCGGATCCTGGTATCATTTATCTGGACAATTCAATATTGCAGATATAACCCGCCAATTTTGGTCATACGTGGGATATATACAGGGATCTACAACTATTACTGGCACAAGTCCTGTGACATTTAGTGTTAATAATATTTCCACTGTTATTTATTCCTGGTCGATTGTCAGTGGTTGTTCAAATATCGTTGTATCTTCCGGCGGGAATCAAAGTACCGTGACACTTGCTCCCGCTTATAGTGGTACGTCTGTATTGCAATTAAATATAAGTTCAGCATGCGGCTCTGTTAAAACCCAGCAAATTATTTTAAATATAACCACCACCGACGTGTGTTTAGAAGGAACATATGATAATGCAGGCATTTATAATCAGAATTTAAACACAACCAATCATGTATCAGTTGGAGGTGTCTTCATCAGGGTCTCATGCCCAAACTCAACATCTATTACCTGGCAAAAAACTTCCGGAAATATTAATGGCTATTTCCCACCAGGCTCAACAACTTCATTTGATATGACTTCAGGAGGCTCTATAAGTTTCTTAGTTACAGCTAAAAATGGATCCACCACCCTGGCAACCAGGAATATTACTTTTTATAATTATTACTAAAGTTTCGCAGATAAATTAATTGATTTGTCTTCATTAAAGACTGGAGATTAATCTATTAAAATTTACGATAATAATAAAGTAGGTAATCAACAACGTATTTAGATTTCAATATTATAATAATTTGCAAGGTCAGTTAAAATTATTCAGATATGAGAAAAACATTTTTTTTGAGAAATATAATCATTCTGTCATTAATGACATTCAATGCTTTGGGTCAAAGTGACAAGTCGACTAAACTGGATATTTCAATAAGTGGCGGATTATCATTACCTGTTGGTTCATATGGGAAAAAAAGTCCATCAAAGTCTGCCATATATGTCGAAGGAGCGCCTGTCCTGACGGTTAAAGGCTTTGCTAAAGACAGGAGTGGTTTTGCAAAAACAGGATATTGTTACAACCTGGAAATAAAATATAAATTAACCACTTCCCTGAGATTACTTCTTTTTACCGGCACCTATTCCAACACAGTAGAAACAGATGGAATGTCAGATTTTTTAACACAAGTAAAAGATAATAGAGAAACAAAAGTGGAGGAGGACGATTATAGTTTTCTTTACTTTACTCCCGGGATCGGTTATTATTATTCACTGAATAAATTTGAATTAGGTTTAAATCTCTTTATGGGTTACTCCATTTCAAGTTTTCCCTATTATAAGTTTATACTTTTATATACGACAGTGGATCCCCCTATTATTTTCGCGCATGACGGACCTGAACCTGATCTTGGCGCATTCACTTTAGGCACTTCCCTGTCTGCAACTTATAATATTTCCAGCCGGTTCAGAATTGGAATTGATATATTATATCAAAGGGCAAATTTCGCATATAATATGTCTCCAAGATCTATACCAGGAGGAAATCCAGTTTTTGATTTTTCAGATATACTTAAAGCCAGAGTAATAAATACAGGATTAAAAATTGGTTATAGTTTTTAAAATAATAGGTATGCCGGCCGACACGGGAGCTGTCATGGTTTTTTCAGTATAACTTATAGAGTTCACCTTGTCAAGAAACCTTTTCACCAGCTACCTGGATAGTTCAACAACGTACAGAATTAAGAAATAGCCCACCACAGCAACCACATACATTTACAATTTCGCTCAATGCCTTCACACAAACCAAAAAATTGCAAAAGAATGTGGCTGCCCTTCTCCAAAAAAGCCTCCCAAAAAAAACTTTTTCTAATTTGGAATTCTAATATAGGTTTGTAATAATGCAATTTTAATATTATCCATAAACCATTGACATAGACGAAGAATTTTCCCTTTTACAGTTGCTAACAAAG
>JAGGXD010000165.1 GCA_021163295.1 Bacteroidales bacterium | reverse complement strand
ATTAATTTCCGTTGGTCCGGGTTCTTCAACTTTTGTTTTCTCACAGGAATAGCCAAGAAGTAAAATAAAGAGGGCTGAGATTATGAGTCTTATAGATTTCATTATAATAAGTTTTATGTTACAAATGGTTTTAAGAAAATGGTTTTATTATTAAAAAAACAATTCCATGGTATTTTCAGGGAATGCCTGTGACATAGACCAAAAATAATGCCAGAATGTTGCCAAAAGCGGAGGGGAGTATAGCTATATTAGATCCTGATGTGCTTTGCAATCAGGAATCAGTTCGACTTACTGATTAACTGCGACACATAAAGCTGCATAATCTCCGATTTTATCACCAAGAGCCGCAGGCAATATTTTACAAACTTTATTAGCTGCGGGAATCGCTTCGCGTTTTAAAATCTTCTCAATATGAGACTTGAAAAGTTTTTCATTTCTTGTATAAATACTTCCAATGACGATACATTCAGGATTCAGAATATCGATTAAAACGGCCAGACCTCTTCCCAGATAACCAGCCGAAATATTAACAATCTCCTGCGCAACAGGATCGTAGGCGATAGCGGCTTCAAAAACTGTTTTGGCTGTAATATCCTTAATTAAATCTTTTGAAGGGCAAAAACCGACATTTTCTCCTGCCAGGAGTTTATCAGATATAAAACTTTTAGCCAATTGGGCAATCCCACCACCACTACAAAATCCTTCAAAAGAGCCTGCTTTACCAAAACCAACAGGACCATCTTCTGCCATCCGGATATGACCAACTTCGCCTGCTAAATCATTAGTTCCGGCATAAAGTTGTCCGTTTATAATAAGTCCGGCACCCATACCTGTCCCAAAAGTCAGGAAAACCATATTTTCAGAACCTTTACCGGCTCCCATTAGCCATTCAGCAAGAGCACTGGCATTGGCATCGTTCTGGACTTCAACATCAACATTAAATTCCTTTTTATAGATTTCAACAATTGGTACAGCATCCCATCCCGGCAAGTTTGGTGGAGAATATATAATTCCTCTTTTCGAATCCAGCGGTCCGCCACAACTGATCCCGATTTTTTCAAGGGTTTTCTTATCATATTTTTCAAAAAGACTATAAACATGATCTTTAAATTCGTTCAGGATTTTCCTGTAGCCTCTTTCTTTCCGGGTTAGAAATTCAATTTTCTCGTGTATGGTAAAATCTTTATCACCCAAAACAACACTGCATTTTGTTCCTCCGATATTAAATCCCAGAAAATATTTATCCGGGTGTATCTTCTTTTTCATACTTAAGTCTTTTGCATCTAAATTACTGCTTGTGGAATAACAAGTTTAACAGTTTCTGTGGTTGAGAGAAATCAGGAATGAGAATTTGCGCACCAGCGCTGATCAGTCGTGTTCGTTTTACCTGGTTTAACCCATACCTGCGTATTTCGTCACTGGCTACTCCAATTGCAATTCCGTCAAATTTAATACATTCTTTGATCTCAACCGGACCATCTCCAAATACAATAAGTTCATTACCTCTAAGGTTATTTTCAGTGATTATTTTACGGATCACTATTTTTTTAGAATACTTGTTGATATCACCCACAGAGCCATGTATTTCACCCTCGAAAAGATCGGAATAACCCAGTATCTCAACCTCATTTATAACATCTTCTTTGTCAGTTCCGCTGGCCAGGTAAAGTTTCACACCTTTTTCTTTTAGTGTTTTCAGGAAACCAACAGATCCTTTAATAGTAAAATCATCAACGGATAATTCCCCGGTTTCAAGCTTTTCCAATCTTTTGGAAACCACTTCCATCAGTGCATCATTAAATATTTTTTTGTAGCTGAATTTGTTCGGTATTTTTTCTTTTGGTACTAAATTAAATTCATCAACCATTTGCACAAGTCCCTCCATTTGAACTATGGTTTGTACTCCGGTTGTTTTATCAATGTATTCCATTACACGATTACGAACATTCTGGTACAGTGCATTATCTGCAGTTTCATATTTTTCACCAAGAATGGCTTTTATCATAACCGGTTCCATAACTTGTTCCCAACCCTGCCTCAGGGTACTGACGGTGCCATCATTGTCAAACAGTACATGCTTAATATTTCCTATTTTTGAAACAACATCACTGTAACATAATTCGATATTTGTATTTGGCAGGTATTTTGCCTGCCTGATATCAACAGCCAGTTCAGGCTGATAAATAAAATCAGCATCTTTACTTAGTTCAAGTATCTCATCACCTGTTGCTACTCCTGTAGTATATAATTTCTGCACGGTTACGGCCGCGGCAAAGTTTGCAAATACAGCTGCTTCGGGAGGTTGAACACCAGCCGCAAGGCATAGCGTGAGAGCGCTGATCGTAGTATCACCTGCACCAACTGTATCAAGCCTTTTTAGTAATTGTACACCCTGAACTTCACTGATTCCGGTTGAATCAATAGTTACAACACCTCGTGAGCCACAGGTGATAAAAATCGGTTTTTTGTATTGTTCGTAGACCCTGGTTCCGTGTTTCTGAACATCTGAAATTGAGATATAATCCTGTGGTTTCACATCAAGGCCATTAAGAACAGCTATTTCAATTTCATTAGTTTTACGGTATACATTTTGGAAACTGGCATTATAGTGTCTGGAATCTAGCACGACAATTTTGTCAATAAATTTCTCAAAAAGTTTATTTGTTTCATTAATAAAATCCTGGTTCGTGATACTACCTGTTACCTGTTGATTGAAAATCATGGCATCATAGTTTTCAAGTGCAAGTTGGATATTCCTTAGTATTTCTGCATCAGTATTTTTAGACCGTTTGTTTTTCAACCCAAAATCAATACGTGGATCTTCTTTTTCTCCGTAATATTTTTTGGTGTAAGTATATGTGTCAAAATTTTCGTCCTGGATTGTCAATGAACTTGTATCAGCACTTAGAGCCTGAAGCTGTGAAGAGAGTTCGCGACCATGAATATCATTACCAACAACACCGATAACTTTAATAGCCGCAGGTTTTAGTGCAGCTAAATTTGCAACAATATTACCTGCGCCTCCCGGGGAGTATATATGCTTTGCAACGGCTTCGGCTTTTAACCCGGTTTCAACTGAGACTTCCGAACCATCGGGGTCCATAAGCCAATAAACATCCAGGCAAAAATCTCCATATACAGCAATTTTTACACTGTTAATATTTTTTAGTATTTCCTTAATTCTTTCTTTTTTCATTTTGTAAGTAATATTATATATTTTCTACAGAAGCTCAAGTAATTTTTTATAAAATAATGGAACAGTCTGTTTTTGATTTCCGCCAATGTAATAACCTTTTCCTCCATAAGCCTGCGGAACACGGGTCACAATACTTTTCTGGTCGCGATAATAATAACCAACAGTGTTTTCATCTGTGAAATTTTCAGGGTTATAAGGTCTCAGGTCAAAATTAGCTGTAATAATCTTATTCGGAATATGTCCGATATTTCCAGCCATTGAAGCTGCTTTCAGAAACACTTCCGGTCCTGTAACTGCACTACCCACATTCAATATTACTCCTCCCTCCGTAAGTTTGGAAATTTCATTAGCATAAATGAGGAAGTCCCTTCCTGAACATCCGCCTTTTGCCTGGCCATCAAAATAGACATGCTGGTCGAGAACATCTGTGCCTATTCCGGCATGAATAGTCATAGGTACTTTGTTTTTATAACAAATAGACTGTATACTTATTTCCGGATGCTTGAATTCTATTGGTTTATTTTCCAGTCCAAGAATATCTGCTACTTCGTTCCGGAAAAATTCATCGCAAATCATTCTGCCAATTGCTTCACCATAGCCAAGTTTGTACCGGTTCCCAAGGATAAGGGCAGCATTAAGGTAGTTGAATTCAAATGCCATCCCGAATTGTCCTTTTTCGAGAGCCTGTGGGACATATTCACTTGTTTCCCCGATTAAAGCCAGTTCAAAGTCATGTATTGAAGTGGCAGCATGACCTGAAATTATTGTAAATAGGTCACGTTTGATAAGATCCCCAAGTAATCCGCTAAGTCCATTCTTTATCAGATGAGCTCCGGTAAAAAACACTACAGGCCTGTTTTTTTCTCTGGCAGAAACGATTTCTCTGGCGAGAAGAGTAATTTTATCTTCAACATCTTTTGAGACATTAAAAGTAATTTCGTTGATATTATCCGGGTCGATCAAATCACCAAGCTTTACTTTGTTGGATCGTTCAGATACCGGATATGTAACAATCTGCCCGGGGTCAAAGATTTTATACCTGCCTTTGTATTCCATTACTAACTTATTTTTTTAACGCATAAATACTTGCCCCCACAATATATAGCATACAAACAACCAAAACCATTAAGCTGGCAATCATACCAATATTTGCACTCAATATTCCCATAATAGGAGGGATAATTGCCCCACCGGAAATTGCCATGATCATCAGCCCGGAAACCTCATTTGCACGATTAGGCATTTTTTCAAGTGTAATGGTAAAAATCAATGGGAAAAGATTTCCGGAACTAAGTCCTGCCATAAATATTGCAATTCTTGCAATCATCACTGAAGGGGCAAATATCATGGCAATCATGCTCAGCAAGGCTAAAGCTGCAGTGCCAGGCAAAAACTTTTTTGCAGGTACCCAGTTTAACATTATGGCTCCCAAAAAACGACCGATCATCAGGGCTGCAAAATAAATGCTTATACCCAGTGAGGCTTGTTCGAGAGACAAGCTGAATGAAGATTGCAGGTAATTTGCAATATTAGTATTCATTCCTACATCTGCCCCTACAAGAAAAAATATTCCCAGAACCATTAATATTACAAACTTATTCTTCAATAAACTGAAACAGGATTTGAATGTTGCAGGTTTTTCATTGCTTTTTGATTCCTCAATTCTGGTAAAATACAACCATAATACTGCAAGAAGAGAAGTAACAGCATAAACAGCAAATACCAGTTTCCAGTTTCCGAATTTTAATGCAAAGAATGTTGCAATTATGGGACCCAATAGTGAACTAATAGCTTTCAGAAACTGGGACAAACTCATAAAACTGGAGAATTTGTCTTTTGGAACAACATTCATTAGCAGAGGATTTGCGGAAACCTGAACAATTGTGTTTCCAACTCCCATAAGAACCATTGCAGGCAACATAACAGCGAATGAGTAGTGGAAGAAAGGTATAATCATTCCTAATCCAATAAATCCCATACCAATATTCAACATGGTTTTTTTACCATATTTATCCTGTAAAATTCCTACAGGAACAGATAAAAAGAAGAACCAAACAAGAGCCATAAAAGGTATTAATTGAGCAAGATCATCCGTTAGTCCGAAATCACTCTTAATATACCCGGTGGCAACTCCAACAATATCAGCAAAGCCCATTAATATTGCGGCCATTAAAACAGGTAGTACTTTATTCAGATTCATTTTTTTCATATCACTATTATAATTAATTCAAGTTTCTGGTTACTAGTTGTTTGTTTCTGGTTATGTGATTGAATATCAAACATTTGTGGTTGTTTATCCTGTGGTATTCCCAGTTTTACATAATCCTCGATTTGAACACTGTAATCTCCCCAGACTTTAACCTGATAAGTCAGGATTTTATTGTAACTCACCGACATTATTATAGATCTTTTTGATTGCCTCTTCAAGCATATCCATATCTGCTTTACTTCCCAATAAAATTTTATGATGGAAACAAACAGATTCTTCTTCATAGATTTTTTTACAGACTGGTAGTTCAAACCTTGATGGATCAATTTCTTTCCACTGCTTGTCATTTATTTTATAACGTGACGGTTTTGTCAGAGGCACATATAATGAGCAATTGTTTAAAGGTTCATAACTGCCTTCAACCCCAATTCCAAGTTCACTCTCAAGAGCTTTCCTGAATTTTTCCACCGGAAGTTCTTTGAACTCATCTCTGATATATCTGAAAGCAAAATTAAAATATGCCTTTTTTGTTTCCCTTTTATCATGCCGCATTGGACTTACTCCGGGTAAATCCGATAAAAGAGAGTTTATATAAATGCCATTATTATCGCGTTTAATATTTTGTTCGGGCAATCTTTTTAAACCTTCAATTAATATTGCAGCCTGAAATTCAGTAATACGATAATTGGCTGATTGGATAAAATTTCCTTCGTCACTATAAACACCTGCCCCTTTATCTGTTTCTGTATATTCATCATTTTCCGGTCTTCTTCCACAATTTCTTAACGCATCAAGCTTTTCTGCCAAAACCGGATCATTCGTGGTTAATGCTCCGCCTTCCCCTGCTGTTAAATGTTTAGACAATTGAAAACTGAAACTTCCAATATCACCTATGCTTCCTGCTTTCTTGCCATTCCATTCACCGCCATGTTTGTGTGCACAATCTTCAATTACATATAGATTATGTCTTTGGGCAATGTCCATGATAGCGTCCATATCAGCAAAGTTGCCGTACAGATGCACGGGAATAATTGCTTTGGTATTTGGAGTGATTGCTTTCTCAACTTCTTTTGGGTCAATGCACCACGTATCTTCACAAACATCAACAATAACAGGTACTGCATTTACATCAATAATAACAGCAGCGGTTGCCTGCCATGTTAAACCTGGTAATATTACTTCATCTCCATATCCAATGCCTAATGCTTCCAATGCAAGCTGAAGAGTTACTGTCCCGTTTACGGTTGAAACAGTATAGCTGGTGCCGATATACTCAGCAAATAATTTGTTGAATTTTACCTCTTTGGGACCATTGTACGCCCAAACCCCACTATTCAGAACCTCAAGGAGAGCTTTTTCTTCATTCTCATCCCATACAGGCCATGCTGGCCAAGGGTTGCTTTTTGTATCCCTTACAGGTTTGCCTCCATTAATTGCTAATTTTAACATTTCTATCTCAATTTAAGTTCATTATGTTCTATGTTCCATCCACCTACTTTTAAAACAGGATTGTCATTTTTTAAATATTTTACTGGAACAGAAACTTTTATTTTTCTCGTTTCACCAGGAAGCAGGCTGAAATAATTATCATCCCAGAATACCGGTAATACAGTATTGTCGCTTTTTTCTCCTGATATGTTCAGATTAATAAAAAAAGCAAGTTTCCTCCCCGGGTTATTGATCTCAAATTCAATATCCAGAATAACCTCGTTCGATTTGATATTAAAGTCAGTGTTTAAATGTATGGGCTCCAGTTTATTTAGTTGTTTATAATCAGCATATTCCTTACTGGGTGTATAAAAAGGCCAATCTTCAAACTCTGCCTCATAATTCAGAATATCATGTTTCGTTGATAACCAGTAAAAGTTATTTCCAATTTGATTTTTATTTTGATCAAACAACCTCAAGTCAAGAAAATATGTAGTTGTAATATTAATAAAGTCAGGTAATTTCATAACCAGAGAGGCCGATTCAGCTTTACAACTGGCTTCAACTACTTTATTAAAAACCTCTGTGGAGTTCAAGTCAAGAATCTTTATCTGTGCCTGATAGTTATCAATATCAGAAAAATAATCATTAACCAGATGGATTGACCGGTTGCCATAATCGTATAACAAATGCTGAGGTTCACATGCTTTTTTAGTTGCATAAAAGGCCCCGTTGGGCATCAGATAGGAGTCATACAACTGCCAGTACATATTTGGCCATGCTGAATTCAGCATCCATTGAATAATGCCAGTGGCTATTGATTTATTAACCTGGAAAGCTTCAAACATAGACCTCATTAGCTCATAGTTCAGCAATTGAGCCTTTATTATGAAATTACCAACTCCGTTTGCTTTACCGTATCGTTCATCAATTGCTTTAATAAACCGATCGAGGGTTTTAAAATCGTTCTTGCCACAATGATATTCCCAAACCTTATCTATAGGCCATAGGTGATTGGGAGGAATCATCTTTTTAATACTCTCTAATGGTGGAACATTTGCTCCAGGGCAAGTTTCCGTATTAAAACCATAAGCTCCTCCGAAATGTTTGTCGGTGTACCAGTAAATTGGTGGGGTATAGGCATAAGGGCCAAGCATTTTCATTCCGGAGGATCCGCTGATTTCGCTTATTAGTTCAATATCGGTGATTACGCCCTGCTCACTTCCGATTCCGCCAGTTGAATTCAAACATGGACGTGTATTATCATACTTCTTTAATATTTCCATGTATCCTTTTTCTGCATCGGGATGGGGTAATTTATCACTACCCATATTCCACACAAAAACAGAGGGGTGGTTTCGCAACCAGAGAATCTGATCCTCCCACGAATGAACCATCAAATCTATCTCTTGCGGCTCAATAATTCCTCCGTATTTCGGGTCAACCGGTTTCCCAAGGTATTCTTCATGTTCCCAGTGGCAACTCCAGCCGGCCATAATTAATATACCGTATTGATCACATAAATCGTACAATTTATGATCTTTTCCCCAGAATCCCTCCAGCCGGATGCAATTCAGATTCAGGTGTTTTACATAAGCTATCTGAGCTTCAAGTGATTCATGTGTATCCCTGAGAAGCAGGTCATCTGTCCACCCCGCCCCTTTTATAAGCACTTTGTGGCCATTAATGATAAATCCCCTGTGTCCATCTTCATTGAAATAATCTTCAATTTTCCGGATCCCGAAAATCACCTCGGCAACATCAGAAACCTCCTGGTTTATTTCAAATAAGAGTGCCAGTTTATATAAGGCTGGTTTGCCTAAGTTATTTGGCCACCACAGTTCAGGATTCAGGATATTCAGTTCGGGGAATTCACCGGGTGTCAGGCTGACTATTTTTTTTTCTCCTGCGCGCACCGTAACAGGTTTGCTAATCCGCAGTTTATCAATGACCGCAGTTAATACCCCGGATATTTTTTGGTTTGTAAAGTTTGTCAACTCTGTAGAAATCGTCAGAGAAGCATGATCAGGGTTGGCAGGATTAAATTGTGTTTCAACAAAAGGATTCCCGAGAGAAACACCATGATTAAATTGCAAAGTTACTTCCCTGAAGAGTCCCATGTTCTGATCAGGAGGGTCGATATTCCAGTCAACAAAACCGATAGTAAAATCACCCTGTTCCGGCGGGATTACTTCAACGGCCAGGATATTATCTCCGGGTTTTATATAGGAAGAGATATTAAAACTGAACCGGCGAAATGCTCCTGAAACAGATTGTGAATCTGCCAGTAGTTCACTATTGAGCCAGATATTGGCTTTATAATTGATCCCATCGAAATTTAACAATACCGTATTAGCAGTTTCTTCAGGAGAAATGTTGAATACAGTTCGGTACCACCAGGAAACTTTAAATTGCTTTACAGGGATATCCTGCATTTTTGTACCGGAATCGATATCTTTATAAACACCATTCTCTGCAAGCGTTGCCAGGACCGTGGAAGGGATAACGGTGGTTAACCAGTCATCTGTATGGTATGATAAACTTGATATGATTTTCCCGTCGGTGGTGGTTACTTTTTCAGAAGATTGCAGTTTCCATCCTTCAGAAAGTTTATTATGGAATGAAATCATCTTTTTGTTTCAATCGTTTGATTTTTCTTCTTGCTGTCCATGTCATGCCTCCGCCGATCCCTGTAACTATCAGACCTGCAACCAGATTGGCCATTTTATCAACAAAGTTATCTGAAAAGGGTACCGCAATAATTACAATGATACCAAAAATGAGTAAAAACACACCCAAGGCATTGTTTATTTGTGCGGACTTGTATTTTTCTTGATTTTCTGAAAGTTCTGCCATATTAAAACTAAGATTTGTAAATATTATAGGGTTAGAAGATGTAATATATATAAAACAGAATTGTCAAAACAGTAATGGCCCACCATTTCAGGTTGTTCCACCAGTGACGGTCTTCTTTCTTAATACCCTGAAAGATATAATTATTCGGGATGAACAATACAACGATCCCGATCACGATAAACAATAAAAGAAAAATTATTTTTGCTGTATCCTGTGATACTCCTTTAAGCCAGTCAAAGTTTAACATAATCTCATTCTTTATGTTTTTATTTATTCAGGTTATTTCTTAAAGTAAGGTTATAAACTAATCCTTTCAGTTTTTCCTGGGGATGGGGTGTTGTAAATAAACTTACAAAAATTGTAACGATTAATCCTGCAACAAAGGACCACCATGAAACATACAGAAAAGGATCTTCAATGGTGAAAATCCGGCTTTTAAAGATGTTCAGTGTAAATGCAATTAGTATGCCGATAACTAATCCTGAAAATCCTCCCCACTGGGTTGTCTTTTTCCAGAATATGCCCAGGAGCAGGATAGAGAACAGGGGGCCCTGAAAATAGGACATAAAAGTCTGAATAGCCACATAGATTCCGGGGTATTTACTGCTAATTGGTGAAGTAATAACGCCTAAAATCAATAATATCAGGGTTGTTAATTTACCGATCCGCAAATAATGTTTATCACTGGCGTTTTTGTTGATGTAAGGTTCATAAATATCCTTAGTAAAAAGTGTCGCTGTGGAATTAAGCAGTGAATCCACACTTGACATCATCCCGGCCAGGAAAGCGGAAAACATTAGTCCCATAAGTCCGGGGGGCAATATATGTTTGATCATCATTGGCATGGACTGGTCACCATCTTTCAGATCAGGAATAAGGATAATGGCCATCATACCGGGAAATAAAACCAATACAGGAATAAGCATTTTAAGACCTGATCCGAAAATCATACTGGCTTTGGCATGCCATTCGTTTTTGGCTGTTAGGCATCGCTGGACTATAGACTGATTACCAATCATATAGGCGTTTGCCATCACAAAGGTAAGGCCAAACAAAATGCCGGTCCATGGAAAAGGGGTTTTTGTGTCAGCTGGCTGGATCAGATGAAAATGTTGTTGATATTCAGGGCCCATGGCATGGATCTTTTCCACCAGTCCGCCCCAACCCCCGACAGCATGAAATCCTAAAAATACCAGGGTAAACCCTCCTATAAACATGATTATCAGCTGAATAACATCTGTCATGATCACAGCTGTTATTCCTCCGAAATAGGTGTATAATCCAATCACTATTGCTGTAACCAGAATAGATACCCAGACTGGCCATCCCATAATTACATTAAGCAGCACTGCACTGGCCCAGAAGAGGACCCCGAGGTCAACGGCAAAGAAAATAATCCAGGTAAGTGAAGCCAGTGTTCGCACATAACTGTTGTATCTTCTACCCAGATATTCAGGTATTGTGTACATTCCACCCCGCCAGAAGTAAGGAACAAAAATAAATGCTGCAAGCAACATCGCCGGTACCGAACCGATCCAGTCAAAATTTCCAACGGATATGCCATACCGGTATGCCTGTCCTGATACTCCTACAAAATCAAAGGCCCCTATATCCGAAACGACAATAGACATTCCAATAGCCCAAAAGGGTAAAGTTCTCCCGGCCAGAAAATAGTCAGAAGAGCTACCGACGAATTTCTTAAAATAATACCCAAGAATCACGATTCCAATGAGGTAAGAAATGACGATGAAATAATCAATACCAGCAAGCATATATTAATATCTTTTTGTTTGTTATTATGTTTTTATTTTCTATTCTGAGTTTTCGGCAAACGCACAGCACAGATTTTTGCATTCAACAATATTAGTGATTTAATTCTTTACAAAGAAATACCAATCTACTGTATAATATTTGGTTCTCATGTTTAATTTTTCACTGAAATTTTAAAATTTAAAGTAATATCTAATTAACAGAATGTATTAACATAAAACAACCGGTATTTTCACCAATTGATAAATAAAATTGCTAAAGTTTCATGGATAAATTAATTGATTATATATTAGCAGTTTACATGGAAAACATAATGTTATATTTTTGATATTTAATTTGTTTTTTAAAAGTACTATGAAACTTCCATGTTTCATTAATACACAAACAAAAATGATTAAATAATAGTTGCCTGGCAGTATCCGGATTTTTCCACATGGAAGTTCACGAGCGGATTTGCGCCATGGGTTCTTGTGGGAGCGAGTAACAAGTACCACAGAATTTATAAAAAGGCAGAAAATATAAGTAACCTTGTCACTTACATAAAAAATTTAAACGGATGAAAGAAGAAATCAATAAATTTATAGAAGAAGCAGAAAACCACCTGGTAAATGAGCTTCTGCCGTTCTGGACAACCCGCATGATTGATGATTTGAATGGTGGATATATCACACATTTTGATAAAGATGGGAACGACACAGGGGATGATGAAAAATCATTAATTGCTCAATCAAGGTCGGTGTATACTCTTTCATCAGCCCACCGGGCAGGATATGGTTCAGGTGAATTTGCTAAAATGGCAAAATGGGGAATTGATTTTATGCTTGAAAAAATGTGGGATAAAAAATATGGTGGGTTTTACTGGATGATGGATCGTGCAGGGAATGTTAAAGTGGATAAGAAGATCCTTTACGGTCATAGTTTTGCCATATATTGCCTGAGTGAATATACCCTCGCAACCAGCGATACCCGTGGAATTGAATATGCTGAAAAAACTTTTGACCTGATACAAAAATATTGTACAGATACGCATTTTGGGGGTTATTTTGAAATGTTTAGCCGAAACTGGACATTGGCTGGTCCCGGTAGCGAGGGAGGTGATAGGAAAACACTCGATGTTCATATGCATCTGATGGAAGCATTCACTACCCTATATGAATCCAGTAATAAAGAGGTACATCGCAGGAAATTGCTCGAGGATATTGAGATTTTACTTAACAGGATGATGCACCAGGAACATAAAACCGGTATTCCTCAATTTACTGCAGACTGGGAAATTGCACCACAAATTAAATTTGATATTATTTGGGGCTGGGATAGATATTCTGACGGAGGAGAAAAGAATAATCCAACTGACAATACATGCTATGGGCATAATGCAGAATTTGGCTGGCTCTTTATTCATGCATTAAAGATCCTTGGATTAGGTACTAAAAATTACCATGATCTGTTTACTAAAATATTTGATCATACAATTAACAACGGTATTGATAAAAAACACGGAGGTGTTTTTGTTGAAGGACCCCACTCCGGTGGTGTTTATGATATGGAGAAAGAATTCTGGCAACAGGCAGAAGTTTTAATAGGCACACTTGATGCATACTTGCTTTTTGGGAAAGAAAAATACTGGGATGCTTATAAAAACGTACATAAGTTTGTATTTGACAAAGTAATAAACAAAAATGTAGGTGAATGGTATCCTCTACTGACCAGGGAGGGTGAACCAATCTGGACACACATGGGCCATTCGTGGAAAGTTAATTACCATACAGTGAGGGCTATGATTCAAAGTATAAAGCGGTTGAGAAAGATTAAAAGCGAGATTTAATATAAAATTTCTCTATTTTTGTTTTTTTCTTACAATACGAATCTTAAAATAAATATTTAAATTGAATATTTCACTTAGTGGATTAGACTGGATAGTTGGTCTTGTTGTTCTTTTTGGCAGTCTGGCGATGGGCTTATATATGGCATACCTGGCAAAGGCTGGACAAAGTAGCTCAAATTTCTTTCTGGGTGGAAGAAAAATCATGTGGCCGGTAATAGGAGCATCACTTTTTGCTACAAATATTGGGGCCGAACACCTGGTTGGACTTTCCGGTGATGCTTACAGGTATGGTCTTTCTGCAGGCTCAGTTGAACTTACAACTGCAATTACGCTTGGTTTTGCATGTGCGATTTTATTCCCTTATTATTTAAAAAATAAGATCTACACAATCCCGGAATTTTTAGAATTGAGATATAATAAGCAAGCAAGAGCATTCTTCTCAGGACTAATGCTGGTTATAAGCGTGATGACCAAGCTTGCCTTTACATTATTTGCGGGAGCATTGGTGTTGAATGGTCTGATGGGATGGAATATTATGACAACCGTAATTTTTACCGGATTTATTGTAGCTCTGTTTACTATCATTGGGGGCTTTACGGCAGTGGCTTATACTGATACTATTCAGGCGATAATTATGATTGTTGGAACGAGTATCATGTTAATTATTGGGCTTGATAAAGTAGGAGGTTGGAGTGGTTTAATGGAGAAAGTTCCTGAAGCAATGACTATTGCTAAACCCTATGACGATCCTGTCTATCCCTTCTGGGGAATCCTTGCCACGGCATTTTATGCAGGTATATTTTATTGGGGCATTGACCAGGTCAATGTTCAACGTGTTTTGGCAGCCCCAAATCTTAAACAGGCAAGATGGGGAGCTATGTTTGCTACGTTACTTAAACTCCTGCCGGTCTTTATCTTTGCCCTGCCGGGTATTATAGCCTATGCATTATATCCCGGTCTGGAAGGGGAGGAGACCAAGCAAACTTTTATAGTTCTGCTTAATAATCTTTTACCATCCGGATTACGTGGATTGGTACTGGCCTCACTATTGGCTGCACTGATTACTTCCCTCATTGCTGTATTAAATTCTGTCTCAACATTGGTTGTGAGGGATTTTGTAGTTAAAGTGAAACCGGATATGAATGAAAAGCGACAGGTATTCGCTGGTCGTGCTGTCATACTTATTGTTACCATATTAGGTATCGGTGCTGCTTATATGGTTTACAAGAATGAAGAGGGGCTATATAAATATCTGCAAACAATTTCAGCATATCTTGTTTTACCTGTTTTCCCTGCAATCTTTTTTGGTATAGTAAGTAAAAGGGTGACCTTAAAAGCTGCCACTGTATCTGTTTTTGTGGGTGTAATTTTTGCCACAATATTTGTGATCGACCAATTTATCGGCCCGGAAACAGGAGAGAAAATATTCCCGTTTCTTCATTATAAGCTTACACTGAATTTTGGATTTCGTGGATTATGGGCTACTATATTTATTTCGATTGTTCTGTTTGCCGTTTCGGCATTTACACCAAAAACCGATCCTGTTAAGCTGGAGAAAACAACAATCAATTATTCCAGGAGAATTGAGCAATTTTCGGGTTTTTCAGATTGGAGGTTGCATCTGTTGATCCTGTCAATAATCACAATATTGATATATGTCTGGTTAAGATGATCTGCTTGGATTCTTATTGAATAATACGGATATGATCATTAAATATGAGGAATTCTAAGTTATGAAGCGTATTTTTAAATTCCTGTTTTTTGGGTTTGGCCTGGTGATTCTGGCAACTCGTAATGAGATGGCTTTTCCGGGCTATCATGCACTCTTTTTAGACGGTCAAAAGGTTCTTGCCGAACTGACAGCTACCCCCGATAAACAATAAATATTATTAAAAATGTCAGAAAAAATCAGATGGGGAATATTAAGTACCGGACATATATCAGGTAAATTTGCCGATGCTTTACGTATATTACCTGAGGCAGAGATTAGTGCTGTAGCCTCAAGGAATTTAGAGACTGCAAGAAAGTTTGCTGAGAAACATGGAATCAGGAAAGCCTATGGCTCTTATTCAGCTTTAGCAGATGACCCTGAGGTTGATGTGGTTTATATTGGAACACCTCACTCATTCCATCTGGAAAATAGCGTTATGTGTATGAGAGGAGGGAAATCAGTTCTCTGTGAAAAAGCATTGACCATTAATGCCCGGGAAGCTGAAGAGATGATACGTGTTGCTAAGGAAGAGAATGTGTTTTTGATGGAGGCTATGATTACCAGGCATGTTCCTTTGATTAAGAAAATCCAAAATTGGATAAAGAGTAAGAAAATTGGTGAAGTCAGAATGGTTAAAGCATCCCGGTGTGCAAGGAGTGAATTTGAACCTTTTCAACGGCATTTAAATCCGGAACTAGGTGGTGGAAGTTTATTAGATGTGGGTGTTTATGTTATCTCATTTGCTTCAATGATATTTGAGAAAAATCCTGAAAGTGTATTTGGATTTGGACATATTGGAGAATTTGGTTCTGATGAACAAGGTGCTGCACTTTTGAAATATGATAAGGGTGAAATTGCAGATCTATCCTTTGCTTTACGCACAAATGCTGTAAATGAAGCTTATATTCTTGGAACAGATGGATACATAAAGATTGATGAAGTTTTTGCAGTTCCGGAAAAAGCTACTTTAGTTATTAATAACAAAGAGGTTGAAATTATTGAAGAGCCAATAATAGAGGGCGGTTTAGTATATGAAGCCCGGGAAGTGATGAGGTGTATGAAAGAGGGGCTGAAAGAATCACCCTATATGCCATTAGAGGAGTCACTTCAAATAATGCGGATAATGGATAAGATCAGAGCACCATGGGAATTGACATATTCAAATGATACAAATCTACATCTGCACAATTGAAGCATATATTGCAGAATTGTGTAAAAGCTGGTTAAAGTAATTCAATATTAAATTTACCGATTATTAAAGAAATTTTAATCATTCAATAAAAATATGCGAACTTTTCTAAGAATTATTGGGGTATTAATAGTTATTATTATAATTTTTCTCTTCGGGGCCCTGGACAACGTTGATTATTCACCCTATTTCAATAGTAGCTATTATAATTCAACTTTTCCACAAAAATATTTAGCATGAACTCAAAAGTTAAATGGGGAATATTAAGCACTGCTTCTATTGGAACGGAGCATGTTATTCCTGCTATGATGCATGGTCAATACTGTGATATTAAAGCGATAGCATCCAGAAGTATTGATTCTGCCAGAAAAGTGGCAGAACGATTTTTTATACCTAAAGTTTATGGTTCGTATGATGAATTACTCAGGGACGATGAAATCGAAGCGGTCTATATTCCACTCCCAAATCATCTTCATGTTCCCTGGTCAATAAAAGCATTGCAGGCAGGTAAGCATATTTTGGTTGAAAAACCTATTGGGTTAAGTAGTGAGGAGGCCCGGAAATTATTTGATGAGTCATTGAAGTATCCAAACCTGAAGATAATGGAAGCTTTTATGTACAGGCACCACCCCCAGTGGATAAAGGTAAAAGAACTGGTGGGTACTGGAAAGATAGGCAGGTTGAGAACAATACAATCTTCTTTTTCTTTTTTTGAGGATAGCCCGGAAAGCATTGTTAATAGAAAAGAATATGGTGGAGGCAGCTTGATGGATATTGGTTGTTATCCAATTTCACTATCTCGTTTTCTGTTTAATGCAGAACCCCAAAAAGTCTCTGCGAAAATTGAATATCATCAGGAATTCAAAACTGATACACTGGCAACGGTAATACTGGAATTTGAAGAGGGCACTTCTTCTTTTTTCTCATCCACCCTGATGCCAGACAATCAGCAGGTTGAGATATTTGGGACAAAAGGAAGAATTGAATTAGAAATCCCATTCACTCCAATTTCAGATAAACCCTCAAAAATATGGCTGTACCATGATGACGAGAAAAAAGAGATAGTATTCGATAGTTGCGATCAATATACAATTCAAGGCGATTTGTTTTCACTTGCTATACTCAATGATAGTCTGGTACCAACTCCTTTGAAAGACGCCGTAGAAAATATGAAGGTAATAGAAAGGCTTTTTAATGGTAACTAAAAAGTCTTTTTTTTAGGGATATACTGTGAAATAAAAAAGAGGTTTACTCCGGCCAGCATCTCCAATTCGGAAGCTGCAATGGTAACAGCTTCTGTTGCAGTGGCCGTTCCACCTTCACCTGTTACGGTTAAGGAGGCAGTGTAAGAACCTGACTGTGTGTAGATATAAGATTATTAACACCTTATTTAATTAGCATGTTTTGTTCTATTTGCTCATTCCAGGTGTCGGATACAGGATTCGAATTTTAATATTACGGAACCAAACAGCATCTGAATGATCCTGCAATACAATATGACCAGATCGCTTCTCGGGAAAATCAGGATTCCTCCTGTATTTACTTGCCTGAAAAAGTGAATCAAAACGAGCAGATCCAAGATCATACTCAACAACCTTAACTCCATTCAGCCAATGCTCACCATGATTTCCATTGAAAACAATACGACCTGTATTATACTCTCCTACAGGCTTAAGTGTGCTGTTTTCCGCAGCGATCAAATCATAAAGTGAAGCAGAAAGGTGTGTGGGATTCTGGTTATCAGAATGCCTTTCATCGTCTAAAACCTGATATTCAAATCCCAGTGCTGCATGAGAAGGACCTCCGCGGGTTGACATCTCCTCCGAAACATTATATTTGATACCACTATTTCCACCTTCACTGATTTTCCACTCAAAAGAGAGATCATAATCCCGGAAAGTTTCTATGGTCATCAAATCGCCCCCACTTAATGGTTGACCATCTGCCTGAACGGGCACTTTCCCGCTTTCAACCTTACAAATGGCTCCATCTTCAATAATCCAGTGAGCTTCAGGTACACTATCGCGACCTAACCCACGCCATCCTTCAAATGTTTTACCGTCAAACAATAGTATCCAACCCTGTTGTTTTTCAGCTTGTGTTAAAGTATTGATGACAGGATCTATGGTCTCATTTTTTTTAGAATTACTTGTGCAACCAGCCAGTATTATAAGGAATAATATTGCATGGAGATTAGCTGTTTTTTTAAATACACTTTTTAAATTGCACATAATTTATTTTTTTGGAAAAATTATAATATTTTAATTTCTCCGGACCAGTTTTTGGGTTGTTTCTGTATTTTTCCACTGATGTTCTGCTAATAACTCTTAAATCTTCTATTTTTTGAAGATTATTAAGTATGGATTCCATTAGCCCATTAATTAAATAAACGTTAGACGAATCATTACTGTCGTTTTTAAATGGCAATACAGCAATTGATTTTTCAAGATTACTTTGTCGGGATGAAAATGGGTTTAATATAACCAGCGTAGTTGCCAATACAACAATTATTATAATCGCTGCAAATATTATAATCATTCTTTTTTTTCCGGACTGACCAGATTGATCGGAATCATTTTTGTCTAAATCTCTTTTTCCAACCTCTCCGGGTGGGTATCCGTAATAATCATGGAAGCATTTAATAAAGTATGATGTACTGCCAAAACCGACCTGATATGACACTTCGGAAACAGTTGAGGCAGTTTGTCTTAAAATTTCCCTGGCATGTTTTAAACGTTCATGCCTTATAAACTGGCTGACTGATATTT
>JAGGXD010000121.1 GCA_021163295.1 Bacteroidales bacterium | reverse complement strand
GTCGCTATTATTCAATTCACACAAAAAACCATTAACACCATCATCAATAACACAGCTATTGCCGCCAACATCAGTAACTACAGATGGAATTCCTTTTGACTGGGCTTCTAAAAGTGAAACAGATATCCCTTCAGTCAGAGACGTAAGAACAAAAATATCGAAAATATCCAGTAGTTCTGTGACATCGTCCCTTACACCTAAGAAGGAAACCGATCTTTCAATACCTAATTCTCTACTTAAGGATTCCAGTTTCCCTTTTAGTATCCCATCACCGACAAAGACTAAATGGAGCTGCTTGTCTACCATAGATTTAAGCCGCTTGAAAGAACGGATGAGCATGCTATAATTCTTTACAGGTTCAAGCCGACCAACGGTCCCGATTACAACACTATCATGATTGATATTCAATCGTGCCTTTAACAAATCTGAACATTTATTATTTTTCGCAGGTTTAAATTCAGAAACATCAATTCCGTTATAAATAACATCAATTTTCTCTTTAGGAACCTTAAGCACGTGTATCAAATATTCAGAAATTTCATCTGACACAGCAACAATTCGGCCAACCCTCCTTAAACCAATAAAATCCTGACAAGTTGATATTATGTCTGTGGCTACTGGCAGACCATGAGCTGTAAATATTGTCCCCTTTACTTTTGAAAATAAAGTGCATATAGCAGAATCAAAAATACAACTATGGATATGAACAACGTCAATTCCCAGCTTATTAATTAGTGCGAAAACTTTTGAGTAAAATCTAATATCAACTTTTTTTGACTTTTTTACTACGAAAACCGGAATCCCGTACTTTGCTAATCTTGTCTCATATTCAGGTTCGCAAGCTTCAAGACACAATATGCTAACTTCATATTTTTTTTTATCAACCTTTCTACATAAATCTATCGCTATATGCTCAAGACCGCCTGCCCCCATATGTAATACTATATGTAATATCTTTGCTTTATTCATAAACGAAAGTTTTGACTTATCAATTAATCCATTTTTTGTGCGACTATTGTTATCCTTCTTCCAAAATTATTAACTATATATTTGTAACTATAAATAGAGTGATCCTGCAACCAATAATCTATATAGCTACTCAAACATACAAACCGATTTAGAAAACCAGTTCTATTTTCATAAGATATTAATTCTTTTATGCAAAATCCATGTTTTTGCAGTAAGCCTTCAACATCTGAAAGTTTCCAATTTCGTGGATGTGTAGGTTTAAAACCTAGTCTATCTCTAAAATGATTACTATTCCAAAAGTCAAAAATTAACAGCCCGCCTTTCTTCATTACGTTAGAACACTTTGCCAAAACAGTATTAAGATCACCAATATATTGAAAAGTACCAATAGCTATGAGGAAATCAAATTTATTATTCGAATTAAAACTTAAAAATTCTGATTCAATAAGTGTGATATTTCTTTGCTCTTCTTTAGATAATCGCCGTTTAAATCTCTCAATCATTTCTGAAGAAAAATCAATGCCCGTATAATGGACATAATACGATTTTGGAACGAGAAAATAAAAATCACCGCATCCACAACCTACATCTAATATTTTAGCCTTTTTTTTTGTTTTCAAGTGGTTAAGTAAAAAAACAGCCTTTCTTTTTTCAGATTTTATTAATGCATTTTCATTGCGCTGATCAAAACTTGAATAAACATCACTCGAAACAAAAACATTATTTACGTTTCTCCTTGCGCTTTTATTCCAATAAGAAGGTCTATTCATCTTGCAAAAACCGGATGAATCTGTCGTTTTAAATACATTTGTTGCCATTTCCATTCTAAAATAATTAGATGTCGTTTCTTTCAAAAAGCCTATTTTTTTTAGCACCAATTTCAAATTAAAAAGCTTAAAAAAATTCGATAAAATTCTATCCTTCCACAATATAATAAAAGGAATTACATCTTTTGAATCATAAATCGTATAAATGTCTGCCCGTTTTAATAGTGAAATAAACTTTGCAATTCTTTTTATATTTATTGTTTTAAGATGATTGAAGAAAAGACCATCCTGAACAAGGTAAATATTATCAGGTATCCTTTCCTTTAATTTATACGGCAGATCAAAAGCATCTTTAATCAATATTCTTGGCAAGTTTATTCCACCAACTATTCCTATAATAAATCCAGCTCCGACCCTATAGTTAACTTCAATAAAATACATTTTTTTTGATGACTCATCAAATATAAAATCAATATCAACAATTCCATACCAATCTGATAATTCTAGTAGTGTAGACACATTACTAGAAATTCCCTCCATCCATCTGGAGCAAATAATGGTCGATTCCCCCTTACCCGAAGGCCAACTTTCTATTTTTTGACACACAGACCCAATTATTGACGTTCCATCTTTCAGCCGACATGCAGAGACAACAAACTCTTTTCCTAGAATGAATTGCTGTACCAACAAATTGTCCGATTTATCGTATTGCTTAAAATCAACTTTTTTTAAGTCTGCCTCTGATGTCAAAATATGATAGCGTTTTCCTTTTAAATTATTTGAAGTTTTGATAATAGTAGGAAACTTTATTTTGTCGGTTTGTTTTAAATCAATTATGGTTTCAGGAACATTAAAACCTGCTTTAACAGCTAGTTGAACCATAGATCTTTTGTCGATCAACACTTCATATGAAATATTCCGGCTGCAAAACACAACATGATTCTTCACTAAAACATGCTTCACTTTATCAACTAGCAAGGCAGCCGCTTCAGTTACTGGAAAAATTACACACCTGCAGCGATGTTTCCCTGATAAATAATTAACAATACGTAATAACTCTTCGAAATCCCAACTCTTAATTAGAAAATAATCCTTTAAATATCTTGACCATAATGAAAAATTTCGTTTATTCGTCACATCCACTGCGTACAAAGGAAATTCTGTATTTGCAAGTGCTCGAATAGTACTCAACGATGTATTTGAATAATCCCCAAGGATTAATACAGGAGACATCTGTCTGTTGTTTCCATCGAATTTTCTATCCTTATTCATAACCAAACCTGCCAATTAGACGAATCCACTCCGCCCTGCCGGAGGCATTCATCCGGAAGAAACTACCGTTCGAAGTAATATCATTCCCGGCGGGAACTCGAGGAATGGAAAAGGGATGATCCTCTCCTATGGAGTACAGGCCACTATTAGTTGAGAATGCACAATAGTATCCTCCTCTACGCAACATCTCCCGGTGTTTAGGGACATAATCCAAACCAAACCTGCCATTAGGATAACAAAATGTGTTTATCTTATGGCCAAGTTCCTTTTCCATGCGCTGCCTGGAGCCAAAAAGCTCGTCATCAAGTGCTTCATCTGGAATACTTGTAAGAATTCGATGG